>NZ_JBYRFX010000644.1:0-4194 GCF_057815775.1 Inquilinus sp. | reverse complement strand
CGGCGGCGGCACGATCATCAACATCTCGTCGATCGTCGCGGTCGCGCCGGAGATTCTCAACGGCGTCTATGCCGGCAGCAAGGCCTTCGTTCTGGCCTTCAGCCAGTCGCTGAAGCATGAGCTGGCCGACAAGGGCGTGCGGGTCCAGACGGTGCTGCCCGGCGCCACGGCGACCGAGTTCTGGGGCATCGCCGGCACCCCGGTCGAACACCTGCCGACGCAGATCGTGATGACGGCCGAGGACATGGTCGACGCGGCGCTGGCCGGGCTGGACCAGGGTGAGCTGGTCACCATCCCGTCCCTGCCCGATGCCGCCGATTGGCAGGCCGCCGACGACGCACGCCGTGCCCTGGGGCCCAACCTGTCGCGCACCGCACCGGCCGAGCGCTATTGCGTCGGCCGGAAGACGGCAGCCTGAAACAGAAACAGCATCCGGCCTTCGGGCCGGATGCTGTGTTGTTTGGGGTCAGCGGGCGGCGGCGGTGGCCGGCACCGACAGCGGCGTGGTGCGCAGGGCGTAGGCCCCGTCGCCGAGCAGCGCCTGCACCAGCAGGGCGATGATCCAGAAGGCCGGGAATTCCCAGCCGCCATTCGGGTTGTTGAAGAAGAACCCGGCGGCGCCATGCACGGTGACGATGGCACCGAGCAGGCCCGGAATGCCGGCCAGGGCGGCGAGCCGCGTCCAGATGCCGAGGATCAGGGCCACGCCGACCACGACCTCGATCAGCATGACCAGATAGGCGAGCGACGGCGGCAGGCCGAGGCTGCCGAAGAACTGGGCGGTGCCGGCCGGCGTGAACACGAAGATCTTCAGCCCGGCATGGACCAGGAACCAGACACCCAGCGAGACCCGGAGCAGCAGGGCGGCGAAAGGGGCAGTGCGCGTATCGATCATGGTGACCTCCAAAGGTGGCTGGCAGAATGATCTGTTCCGGCTCACATGATAATCTGGCAGTTTGGGAAGATACCTCACACCGTCAGAGTGAAATCACATGCTGGACCGTGTCACGGGCATGCAGGTCTTCGTCCGGGTCGCCACGCTGGGCGGCCTGTCGGCCGCCGCCCGGGCGCTGCACATCTCGCCCTCGCTGGTGACCAAGCATGTCGCCGCGCTGGAGGACCGGCTGGGCGTCAAGCTGTTCTACCGCACCACGCGCAAGGTCACCCTGACCGAGGCCGGCAAGCGCTACCTGGAAGGCGCCGAACGGGTGCTGGCCGAACTGGACGAGGTCGAGGCTACGGCGACGGCCGACCATGCCGATGTCCGCGGCATCCTGCGCGTCAACCTGCCGGTGTCGCTCGGCATGCGCCAGATCGCCCCGCTGATGCCGGCCTTCGCCCGCCTCCACCCGCTGCTGACGGTCGAGCTCGGCCTCAACGACCGCGTGGTCGACCTGGTGGAAGAGGGCTGGGACGTCGCGGTCCGCATCGGTACGCTGCAGAGTTCGACCCTGGTCGCCCGCAAGCTGGGCCCCTGCCGCATGGTGGTCTGCGCGGCGCCGGCCTATCTGGCTAGGCACGGCACGCCCCGCACGGTCGCCGACCTCTCGCACCACGCCTGCGTCGGCTACACCCTGTCCCGGGCCATGGGGTTCGAATCCTGGGCCTTCGGCCGGGCCGGCGAGGTGGTGGTGCCGGTCTCCTGCATCCTGCGCGCCAACAATGGCGATGCGCTGGTGGCCGCCGCCGTCGCCGGCCATGGCCTCACCTACCAGCCGACCTTCCTGGCGGTCGACGCCCTGCGCTCCGGCCAGCTGGTGCCGCTGACGCTGGACCAGCCGGGCTTGGCCACGCACGACATCTACCTGGTGCATCCGGCGAACCGGCGGCCCCCGGCCAAGGTGCGGGCCTTCATGGACTTCCTGATCGAGCAGTTCGGGCCGGAACTGCCCTGGGACGACATCGCCTGATCTGCAGGCGTCTTACTCCCGCACCGCCCGCGCCGCGAGCGAGGTCGCGACGAGCAGGGCCGCGACGACGCCGAGCGCCAGCGGCAGGCCGACATGGTGGGCGATGAAGCCGATCGCCGCCGGGCCCGCCAGGATGCCGCAATAGCCCATCGTGGCGATGGTGGAGATCGCCAGCCCCGGATCCATGCCGGGGACTCGGCCGGCGGCGCTGAACAGCACCGGCACGACATTGGCGGCGCCGATCCCGACCAGGGCGAAGCCGACCAGCCCGACCAGCGGCCACGGCACCAGGATGGCCAGCAGGAAGCCGGCCGCCGCCAGGGCGGAGCCGAGCCGGACCACGGTCACGCCGCCGAAGCGGCTGGTGATGCCGTCGCCGGCCAGCCGCATCACCGCCATCGCCACGGCGAACACGGCGTAGCCGAGCCCGGCCACCGCCGGGTCCTGGCCGCGGCTGTCGTGCAGGAACACCGCGCTCCAGTCCAGCACCGCGCCTTCGGCCTGGAACAGCACGAAGGTCAGCAAGGCGAGCACCAGCACGGTGCCTCGCGGCAGGACGAAGTGCATCCCGCCCTTGGCCACGCCGCGGTCCGGCGGCAGCATCGACCCGGCCTGGGCCAGCAGCAGCGCCAGCATCAGGCCGCTGACGATCAGGGCCGCCATCAGTGGCGTGACGCCGAAAGCGAGCAGCAGGCTGCTGCCGCCGGCCCCGACCAGGCCGCCGACGCTGAACATGCCGTGGAAGGAGGACATCACCGGCCGGCCGCCGCGTGCCTCCACCGCCGTGGCCTGGACGTTCATCGCCACATCCATCGACCCGATGGCGGCGCCGAACAGGAACAGGGCGAGGCCGAGCAGCGGCGCGTCCGGCGCCAGGATGACCAGCGGCAGCGCCAGGCAGACCACCAGCCCGCCCAGGGCGGTGATGGCGCGGCTGCTGAAGCGGGCGGCCAGAAGGCCGGCCAGCGGCATCGCCACCATCGCCCCGGCACCGAGGCCGAGCAGGGTGAGGCCGAGCACGCCGTCATCCAGCCCGAGCCGGGCCTTGGCCAGCGGCACCTGCGGCGCCCAGCTGGCGGTGACGGTACCGCAGACCAGGAACATGGCGCGGGTGGCGAGGCGGGCGGCACGCGGATCGGCGTGCCCGGATTTTCCGTCCGCCTGGGTAAGGGTGGTCATGACGGCTCCGGTCAGGCGAGAAACAGGGTGAGACCAGCCTTGCGATAGGCGGCCAGGAGGGCGGCATCGGCCGCCCGTTCGGTGATCAGTGCGTCCAGCCGGTCGACGGGCAGGATCGGGAACGGGGCGGCGGTGCCCAGCTTGTCGGCGGTGACGACGGCGGCGACCCGGCCGGCGCAGGCGGCCATGCGGCGCTTCACCAGCGCCTCCTCATGGTCCATGCCGCCGAGCCCGGCGTCGAGATCCAGGCTGCACACGCCGAGCAGGCAGAGATCGGCGCGCAGCCCGTCGAGCGCCGCCAGCACCGAGGTGCCGACCGTCGCCTGGTCGCCCTTGTCGACCCGGCCGCCGAGCAGCACGACCTCCACCGTGGGATGCCGGGTCAGGGCCAGTGCCGCCGGCAGGTTCGGCGTGACGATGGTGGCGCGCAAATCGGGCGGTAGCGCCTCCGCCACCGCCAGCATGGTGGTGCCGCTGTCCAGCAGCACGACCTCGCCGGGGCGGATCAGCCCGGCCGCCACCCGGCCCAGCGCCGCCTTGGCCTCCGGCCGCGCCTCGGCCCGCATGGCGAAGGTGCCGGCGGCGGGGGTCAGTGGCAGCGCCCCGCCATGGACGCGGCGCACCGCCCCGGTGCGGGCGAGATCGTTGAGGTCCCGCCGGATCGTGTCTTCCGACACGCCGAGCACGGCGCTGGCCGCGGTGGCCAGGATCTTGCCGTCGAGGGCGAGGAGGTCGAGCAGCCGCTTGCGCCGCTGCTCCGGCAACAGGATGTCCGACATGGCGTCCGCCTGAATTTTCCCGATCATGCACAATCACGCATGAACATGCAACCTCACGCAGGCCACTGACGCCGCAACGCAAGGAATAGCCGGCCTGCGGCAACATGAACTTCTGGTAATCTGCGCGAACCGCCCCACATCCGGGCGGCTTTCAGCCAAACGGAGACCGACGGGCCGTGCTCGACTTCCTCGCCGATCCCCAGATCTGGGCCAGTTTCCTGACTCTGGCGGTGCTCGAGATCATTCTCGGCATCGACAACATCATCTTCATCGCCATCGCCACCGAGAAGCTGCCGGAGGCGCAGCGCGCCAAGGCCCGGCGGACC
>NZ_JBYRFX010000643.1:0-4750 GCF_057815775.1 Inquilinus sp. | reverse complement strand
AGGCGCTGGCGCCGCTGACCCCACGGCCTTGGCGGTGGGAGATCGGCGCTGGAATGTTCCGGCTCGACCGCGCCGCGACCCTGGCCCATACGCCGGAATTGACGGGCGAGGCCGCGGTGCTGCGCGACGGGCTGCGGGGCCTGACCGGGTTGGTCCTGGCATCGGGCCAGGGCGCCGCCGTGATCCGGCTGGAGCTGGACCCGATCGCCGCCGTGCCCGAAGACACCGGCGAGGCCCATGCCCTGACCATCGATGCCACGGGTATCCGCATCGCCGGGCGCAGCCCCGCCGGGGTGATGCGCGGCGTGCAGAGCCTGCTGCAGCTGATCCCGCCGGCGGCGCTGGGGGGAGACGTCCCGGTCGACCTGCCGCATCTCGCCGTCACCGACCGGCCGCGCTTCGGCTATCGCGGCCTGCATTTCGATGTCGGGCGCAACTTCCATGACGCGGCGACCGTGATCCGGCTGCTCGACGTCATGGCGCTGTAAAAGCTGAACACGCTGCACTTCCACCTGACCGAGGATGAAGGTTGGCGGCTGGAGATCCCCGGCCTGCCGGAGCTGACCGAGATCGGCGCCCGCCGCGGCTTCAGCCGGGATGAGGCGGACCGCCTGCCGCCCTCCTTCAACTCGGGCGCCGGCAGCGCGGCGCCGGGCACCGGCCATTACAAGCGCGCCGACTTCCTGGCGATCCTGCGCCACGCCACCGCGCGCCACATCGCCGTGATCCCGGAGATCGAACTGCCGGGCCATGCCCGCGCGGCGATCCGGGCGATGACGCTGCGCCATGACCGGCTGATGGCCGCGGGCCGGCCGGAGGCGGCGCGGGAATACCTGCTGGCCGACCCGGAAGACCGGTCGGAATACCGCTCGATCCAGGGCTGGCGGGACAATGTGGTCTGCGCCGGGCTGGCTTCCGTCGACCGCTTCTTCGCCCATGTCGTCGACACCCTCCGCGCCATGTATCACGAGGCCGGTGCGCCCCTGACCCACATTCATGTCGGCGCCGATGAGGTGCCGGCGGGAGTGTGGACGGCGTCGCCGGCCTGCCGGCGCTACATGGCCGCGCATGGCTTGGCCGATCTGGCGGCGCTGGAGACCGATTTCTTCCGCCGGCTGCGCGGCATCCTGTCCGCCCGCGGCCTCGGCCTGGCCGGCTGGCAGGAGGCGGCGCTGCGCGGCCATGGCCAGGGCGACGAAATGGTGATCGACCCCGGCTTCGCCGGCACCGATTCCCTGCTCTATGTCTGGGATTCGATCTGGGGCCGCGGCCGCGAGGACTGCGCCTACCGCATGGCCAATGCCGGGGTGCCGGTGGTGCTGTGTTCGGCCGATCGGCTGTATCTCGACCTCGCCCATGCCAAGCATCCGGACGAGCCCGGCCAGGAATGGGCCGGCCACATCTCGACCCGCGGCGTCTTCGAATTCTGCCCGACCGACCCGTTCCTGGAGCCGGCGACCGACCGGCTGGGCCGGCGGGCAACGCCGGAGCAGCTGGCCGCCCGGCAGCGCCCGACCACGGCGGGGCTGCCGCAGATTCGCGGCCTGCAGGGCACGCTGTGGAGCGAGCACATCACCAGCTGGGAGCGGCTGGGCCACCTCGCTCTGCCCCGGCTGCTCGCGGTCGCCGAACGCGCCTGGGTCGGCGACCCGGCCTGGGCCGCGATTGCCGATCCGGCCGACCGGCGGCGGGCGATGGATGCGGAATGGTCGGACTTCGCCAACCGGCTGGGGCGGACGGAGCTGTGGCGCCTGTCCCGCCTGCGCCACGCGCCGCGCATCCCGCCGGTCGGCGCCGCCGTGGTCGACGGCACGCTGGTGCTGAGCACCGAGATGCCGGGGCTGATCCTGCGCTGGACGGAGGGCGAGGCCGACCCGACCGCGGAGTCTGCCATCTACGAGGCCCCGATCCCGGCCGTATCAGGCACCCGCTTCCGCATCGCCGCCTTCACGCCGGATGGGCGGCGCAGCCGGGTGGAGACAGTCATGGCCTGAGGCCGGCCTCGCCCTTACCCGTTCGGTGGATCCCGGCAACCGCCGCTGTCCGTCCCGCCGATGGCAGGGCATGATACCGGCGCAGCGCGACGGCGCCGCGTCGAGGGGGAGATCCGCCATGCCATTGCATCTCGGCCGCCTGTTCATCACCGCCGTCCTGGCCCTGGCACCAGCCGGCGCGATGGCCGGCACCGTAACGCCGGAGGCGGTGACGGCAGCGCTGCCGCTGCTGGAGCAGCAGGCGCAGGCGGCGGTCGACCGGGGCGACGTTCCCGGCCTGTCGATCGCCGTGGTCTATCGCGACGAGGTAGTGTTCCTGAAGGGCTTCGGCCTGCGCGAAGCGGGGCGGCCGGATGCCGTCGATGCCGACACCGTGTTCCAGCTGGCCTCCTGTTCGAAGCCGATCGCCTCGACCGTCGTGGCGGCGCTGGTCGGTGCCGGCACCGTGACCTGGGACAGCCGCATCGCCGACATCGACCCCGGCTTCGCCCTGGCCGAGGCCTATCCGACCCAGCAGTTGACCATTCGCGACCTGTTCTCCCATCGCAGCGGCCTGCCCGGCGATGCCGGCAATGAGTTGGAAGCGCTGGGCTATGGCCGCGACGAGATCCTGCACCGGCTGCGCCAGGTGGCGCCGGCCAGCAGCTTCCGGTCGGGCTATTCCTACAGCAATTTCGGCATCACCGAAGGCGCGGTCGCGGCCGCCAAGGCGGCGGGGCTGGCCTGGGAGGATGCGGCCGAGCGCGAGATCTATGCCCCGCTGGGCATGGCCTCGACCAGTTCGCGCCATGCCGATTTCCTGTCCCGCACCGACCGCGCCGCGCTGCATGTCCGCGTCGGCGGCACCTGGCAGGCGAAGCTGACGCGCGACCCGGATGCACAATCCCCCGCCGGCGGCGTCAGCTCGACCGCGCACGACATGGCGCAATGGCTGCGCCTGGAGCTGGGTCACGGCCGCTATGCCGGGCGGCAGTTGATCCCGCAGGAGGCGATCGACCAGACCCATCAGCCGCTGATGGCGCGGGGCGCCAACCCGGTCACCGCCGCCGCCGCCTTCTACGGCCTGGGCTGGAACGTCGAATACGGCCGGCATGGCCTGCAATGGGATCATGCCGGCGCCTTCAGCGTCGGCGCCCGCTCGCTGGTCAGCCTGTATCCGGACGACGACATCGGCATCGTGATCCTGAGCAATGCCTTCCCGACCGGCGTGCCGGAGGGCTTGGCCGACAGCTTCTTCGACCAGGTATTCGACGGCCGCGTGTCCGAGGACTGGACCACGAAATGGGACCAGATGTACGAAGGGTTCTTCGGCCCGGCGGTGGCGGCGTCCCAGGCCCGCTACGGCACGCCGCCGGCAACGCCAGCGCCCGCACTGCCGCTGTTCGCCTATGCCGGCACCTATGCGAACGACTACCTCGGCACCGCCACGGTGGTCGAACGGCAGGGTGCGCTGTGGCTGACCCTCGGCCCGCGGCAGCAGACCGAATTCCCGCTCCGCCACTTCGACCGGGACATGTTCGTCTATTCCCCGGCCGCGGAAATCCCGGACGCCGTCGCCGCCGTCACCTTCCGCATCGGCCCGGACCAGATCGCCGACCAGGTGACGATCGAGGACCTCGACGATCTCGGCCTGGGCGTGCTGGCACGGGTTTCGCAGTAGCGGTCCGGCAGGACGCTCACATCGCCCGAGCGGTCAGTTCGCCGGGGCCTTGCACTGGGAGTCGAGATCCCCGAAGGCGCCGGCGAAACCGGCCAGCTGGTATTCCTGCACCGCGCCGTCATACCGCTCCAGCCCGAAGCCGTTGCCGCGCTTGGCCGACGCGAACAGCTTGCCCGAGGATTTCGGTGACAGGACCACGGAGTTGGGGCTGTCGCCCGGGGTCAGGGCGATGCGTTCGCGGTTCTGGTTGATCGTCAGATACCCGCTCTGCGCCGTCGCGGTGCTGCGGCTGTTGTCGCTGCGCTCGAAGGTGAAGGTCACGACCACCGACTGGTCGGCGGTGCTGCAGCGGAAGCCGACGGAATCCTGGTCGCCGTTGCGCTCGCTGACCAGCAGCGAGACGGTCTTGCCCGCCTCGTCCCGCACCAGCTGGCCGCTGTAATCGTCCGTCTCATAGGGCTGGGCCAGCGCGGCGGCGGGGCTCAGGGCCACGAGGCCCAGGCAGGCGAGACAGGTCCACTTCATCGATACCTCACTGGGTCGGTCCGGCAGCGAACCCGCTGGCCGGCGCCGGATGGCAGCAGCCCTGGACCGTCCGCCGGCATCCTAGCACCCGCCGGCCCGATGCCGCCGGGTTTCCGCAGAAGCCGGCTGGGCCGCGACAAACGCGTCTGCCCCCTCCCGCGGGACGGGAGAGGCGAAACACTCCGACTTTTTGGTTTCGGTGGTTGGGTTCGCGGTTCGCGGACCACTCCCCCGCCTGTCATGCCCGGACTTGATCCGGGCATCCAGAGATTGTCGACATCTCCTGGATTGCCGGGTCAACCCTCGGATCAAGTCCGAGGACGGCAATGACAACAGGGGAGAGTGCGATCACCCCGTATCCGGCGGCTTTGGACTGCGGCTGCTGCCGGCGCGGAACTCGGGCGGATCCCCCGGCCACGGCTCGTCGTCTTCCGGCGGCACGACGCCCATCCTCTCCAGGGTCTTGTCCGCCGCTTCCAGCCAGCGCTTCACCCGTGGCGGATATCCCCAATACCGGGACAGCGTCTCCACCGCGATCTCTGCCGGGGTGACCTCCACCAGCTCCGCGATC
>NZ_JBYRFX010000642.1:0-8331 GCF_057815775.1 Inquilinus sp. | reverse complement strand
AGAGGATGAAGCCGCCGCCGACCCCGACCTGGCTCCAGGCGCCGTAGAAGCCGCGGCGGCCGGGCGGGGCGTTCTCGGTCGTCATCAGCACCGCGCCGCCCCATTCGCCGCCGGCGGCGACGCCCTGCAACAGCCGCAGCGCCACCAGCAGCACCGCGGCCCAGATCCCGGCCGTGTCATAGACCGGCAGCAGGCCGATGGCGAAGGTGGCGAAGCCCATGATCGACAGGGTCCAGACCAGGGCGACCTTGCGGCCCTGGCGGTCGCCGAGATGGCCGAACACCAGCCCGCCCAGCGGCCGGGCGATGAAGCCGATGGCATAGCCGGCGAAAGCGGCCAGGGTGCCGACCATCGGGTCGGTGCCGGCCGGAAAGAACAGCCGGCCGAAGACCAGCGCCGCGGCGGTGCCGTACAGGAAGAAATCGTACCATTCGAGGGTGTTGCCCACGACCGAGGCGATCACCGCCCGTCTCAGCGTCCCGCCATCGTACACCGCGGATGCGACTCCTGTTGCCTCTGCCGACATGCCCTGCCCCCCGCTTTGGACGACGGGGCGCCCCGGACGGGTGCCGGCCCGACGTCGGACCGCCGGGCCGAGTTTGGCCGTCACCGCTGTGGCGCGGTGCGGCCGTCTCCAGCCCTGGCAATTGTTTTAAGCTTAAGGGATCGTAAGCCGCATCCGGACGCAGCCGCAAGCATCCGTTGCGACGGATCAGCGTGGCCCGCGGCGGTTCGATCTCGGTTCCGCGGCGAATTCATGCAATTCCGCGATGTCGTTGGGATGAGTGATGTTGTGGTCGGCTATCACCTGATCGACGTCGCCGCCGCGCTCGATGGCACGGCGGGCTCTCAACCGCACGCCGATGGGGGCTGCGGATGGTGATGGATTCTCGCCATCCGGGCGGCTGGCTCGGGGTCTTGCCGGATAAGGCCGCCTCCGACGCCGAATCGATGGTTCCGAACGAATTGGTCCTGCCGCGGCGCCGGCGGACCCTGGCTCCGATGCCTCGGCAGCATCTGCGCCGTCTCCATCCTCGGACCCGACATCCATCTGGTCTTCTGCGGATTCGATGTCGGCCGGGTCCCGGCCTTCAGGATTGGCCAGCAAGAGCTGAAGCATGCGCCCGGCCACGGTATCGGCACCGAAGATCTCGGGGTCGATCGAGCCGTTCTCGGATAGAAGGGACAGCAGGAGCGTCCTTGCCGCGACATGACTGTCATGGCTTTCTCGCGCTCTGCTGCCGATAGACTGGACCAGCAGCATGACCGGACTGAAGCGCGGATGCTCGAGGCGGGCCTCCGGTCCACCCCAGGCGCCATATGCCAGGATGGCCGCAAGATGGCCGCGTTCCTGGTCCGTCCGGTCCTCCCATTCGATCGGCTCCGCATCGTCGGCGAAGAACGCCCCTGCCACCGCATCGGCAATGCGCAGGCGCTGCCTCGGGGTCCCGTCGTCCGGCAGTGCTGCAAGAATGGCATCTGCATTCTCACGCCACTGCGCAGCTTCCACGTGGCTCCGGATCCGGTGAATCGACTCGACATCACCGATTTCGACGGCGTCCTCCAGCGTCTCGGCGATGTCTTCGTCCGACGACGGCTCTCCCTGGCTTGCCTCGTCTTCGGACCCGGCGTTTTCCGGGTTCTGGCCATCAGGATTACCCGACAGTGAGGTCATGAATTCCGACGCCACGGCGTAGTACTCATCACTGCTGCCCATGTCACCGGTCATGTGCCGGATCAGCTGCGCGAACGGCGCGAAGCGCGGGTCATCGCGATTGAAGTCGGGGTTCACGATGTTGCCGAGCATCAGGACGGCCGCGATGCGGGCACGCTGTTCGGCGCTCCTGCTCTCCCATTCGATTGGTCCGGCGTCGACGGCGGAGAAGGCGGATGCGATCGCCGTCGCGATATCGCGACGCTGGTCCGGGATCCCATCGTCCGGCAATGCTGCGAGTATGGCATCGGCATGCTCGCGCCATTGCGCATCTTCCACGTCGTCCCCGATCCTGTGGATCGTGGCGACATCGCCGGCTTCGACGGCATCCGGCAGCACCTCGGCGACGCCGAGCGGCGGTTGTCCTGCGAGAGCCCGCAGAAAAGCCCGAAGAGCGCCGTCTCTCGGCGGCCGGCCATCAGGATCGCGCAACAGTGCCAGAACAGCGCCTCTCAGGCCAATGTCGCCTCTGGCGCCGGCGGGGATCCGGTCAGGCCCAATCGTGATGATGTCGGAAATGAACGACAGCAGGAATTGTCTCGCTGCGACGTGGCTGTCACGGCTTTCGTCCGTTCGGTTGTCGATGTCCCGGAGAAGCTGCGTGACCGGCGTGAAGCGCTGGCTCAAGCGCTGGTCGTTGAGGTCCAGGGTTGGGTCGTTGACGCCGCCGAACACCAGATCGGCCAGGAGGTGGCCCTGTAGCGCGGCCGTCCTGCCGTCCCATCCGATCGATTCCAACTCATCCGCGAAGAAGGCGTATGCGACCGATGCCGCAATGTCGCGCCGTCGATTCTGGTCCGAGTCGTCTAGCAGCAGCTCCAGAACGGCGTCGGCATGTTCCCGCCATTGGGCATCGCCGACATCGATGTAAATCCGATGGATCGCGGCGAGATCGCCGGCTTCGATGGCCTGCTGGAACGCCACGGGAATATCTTCGCCTTCGGCGGCATTCGCAGGTTGTGCCGGGTGCGACCGTATGAAGGCGACAAGCCCTTCGAGGGCGATCAGAAGTTCCAGGACCTCATCGTCCGACAAGGGCCGTTCCGGTTCTCCATCGTCTCCCGCCGGCAGTTGCGCGGCGTAAGACTCGATCACGGTCGGCTGGATCACGCCCATGCGGACCCTCTCGGTGAGGGCGACACTGCCCGGCCGGGCCAGCCACCGGTCCTGTTCCAGGATCTGAACGTCCGACAACTCCCCTCGGTCGGCGGACGCGTGGAGTCCGGTCGGTTGGATCGCGCCCATGCGGGCTCTCACATTAAGGGCGAGGCCATCACGCGAGTCGAGCCACCAGGCGAACTCCGTCAATCTGGACATGGTTTGCTGACGGTCACGTGGTTCTTGGGTGTGGCGGAGGTGCTGGCCAAACTCCTGGATCAGTGCGAAGTCGGCCAGACGCGCCACAGCCATGCCGGCGGCCGAGATGGCTTCCTCCCGGGCATCGAAGAGGTCGTTCTCGCTCCACCACGGCTCATGACGCATTGTCTGGTCTACATAGCGTTGCAGCAAACCGCGCATATCCGATCCGATCCGGGCGGACAGGTTCGGCGTGCCATCGGCCGATTCCGCTTGGCGCCGCGTATCAATCCATTGGGAGATGGCGCTGAGTTCGTCGCCATGCGTCCTGTCATCGCCGAAAGTGACCCAGCCTCTGCGGAACTGGCGGATGAGGGCGAGATCCGTGAGCAGGGGGTCGTGGTCGACCGACACCGTCGGCAGTGCCGTGTCGAGAGGCCAGGTGCCGACGCTCAGCTGGGTGCCGCCGCCGGGCTGCAGATAGAAGTTCAAGGCTTCCTGCAACGTGGTGCCAACGACCTGCTGATCAGGCCGCATGCTGTCGATCTCGCGCCAGTCGCCATGCTCGTCATCGCCGCGCAGCGCGAAGAAATGCGATGAATAGCGGTCGGTGGCCGGGTCATGCTGGGTGAGGTGGACGATGGCCCGACGCGGCCCGACGAGACTCTCCAAAGCGGCGAATGGTGGCAAAGCCGCCGTAAAATCTCTCCAGACCAAGGGGGGCAAGCCGACTCTTGCCACCAGATCGTTGAATTCCTCGATATTGACCGCGTCCTGGTCTTCGTAATTCGAAACCGGGCCGCCCATGACGGCGTTGAGCGCGTGCGAAGGGCAAGTGTTCACCCGGCTCCCGCCTCGCCGGCGGGCGAGTGCCATCTGATTTTCTTGATAGTAGGGTCCGGCCAGCGGGGTCCTGAGCGGCACCGGAATTTCGGGGCGGGCCGCCGGAATCGGCCGGGACGCGCCATTCACGGCACCTAGCCAGCCCCAGGGCAGGCCCTCGCCAGGATTTGACATCAACCTGCTCCCGACCACGCCCGCGGTTGCCGTCATGGCTCCCTGCGGTCGGTCCCTGAACCATGAGGGGTCCGGCAAACGGCTGAGACAGACCAAAGCCGAGCCCGGACGGTGCGAGGGGCCTCGGCAGTGTCAGGTGGTGACGCTCACAGGACGACAGCGCGCATCGTGGCTGGTCCCGCCCGGGTCACCCAATGCCTTCGCGTCATGGTACCAGATGCCCGCCGCATGACGGCGAATCTGACGACCGATGGCGGCGGGCCTGGCGGATCGGGGTGAGGGATCAGCGCGCCAGCGCGGCGTCGACCGCCTGGGTGATCTCCGGCCCGGTCGGCTCGGCGCCGCTGGGGAAGCTCGCCAGCAGGGTGCCGTCACGGCCGATCAGCAGCTTGTGGAAGTTCCATTTCGGCACGGCACCGGCGGCCTGTTGGGCGGCCCAGCGGTACAGCGGATGGGCGGCATCGCCGACCACCGCCTGCTTCGCCAGCATCGGGAAATCGATGCCGAAGCTGGTCTCGCAGAAATCCTTGATCTCGTCGGCCGAGCCCGGCTCCTGCGCGCCGAAATCATTCGACGGCACGCCGAGCAGGACGAAGTCCTGGCCGCGATGCTGCGTCCACAGCGCCTCCAGCCCGGAATACTGCTTGGTGAAGCCGCAGAAGGACGCGGTGTTCACCACCAGCACCACCTTGCCGGCGAAGGCATCGGCGGCAAAGGCGCCGCCCTCGATCTTCGGCAGCGGCAAAGCGGACCAGTCGAGCGGCCGGGCCGCGGCGGGGGTCGTGGTCATGATCAGCACCAGAAGCAGCAACAGGCGGGTCAGCATCGCCAGGGTCTCCAGGCCTTACCGTGTCCGGATGATACGCCGGATGCGGGGTGCCGGATGAATCCGGGATGCCGATCACGCTGCACCGCCATGCCCCGGCGCGCAAGGCCCTGCCGTTCCACTGGGGATCGGCAGGGCCTTGCCCGTCCGCATCGGAGCCGGGGATGCGGAGCGGAAGGGGGGACGTGTCCCTTCCGGTCAGCCTTAGTTCAGGACGATTTCGACACGGCGGTTCTGCGGCTCGCGCACACCGTCGGCGGTCGGCACCAGCGGGTCGGACTCGCCGACGCCGCGGACGACGATCGCATTGTCGGCGACGCCATCGGTCACCAGTTCGCGGCGAACCGCTTCGCCGCGGCGAACCGACAGCGCCTGGTTATACTTGTCCGAACCCGACCGGTCGGTGTGGCCGGTCACGTTGATCTGCGAGGCCTTGCCCTGCAGCGCGTCGGTCGCGGCAGAGTTCACGATCTGCTTGGCCTCCGGCGTCAGGTTCGAGCTGTCGAAGTCGAAGAACACGAGATAGCTGCGGGCCTGGGCGACCGGCGCAACGTCTTCCACCGGCGCCGCCTCGACATCGCCGAAGCTGTAGCGCAGGCCGACGAGGATGCTGTGGTTGTTGTTGTCGCCGGACTTGATCCGCTCGCCATTGTCCTGGAACGTCCGGCCCTGGGTGCCGAGGTAGCGGTATTCCAGGGTGGCGGCCATGCCCGGGGTGAAGTTGTAGGCCACGCCGGCGATGCCCTGATAGGCGAAGGCGGCCTTGGTCGATTCGAAGTACTGGCGACCACCGCCGCCGGCGAAGTCGGCATCGACCAGCGCCAGGCCTACACCGGCACCGACATACGGCACGAAGGGCGAGCCGAAATCGAAGTCGTAGTAACCGTTGGCCATGAAGCCATAGGTCGTCTGGTGGTTGTTGCCGTCGTGGCTGTTCTCCCGGATGCTCGCTTCCAGGTCGGTGCGAAAACCGTTGCCGAAGGCATAACCGACATACAGGTCACCGGCCGGGCCGACGTCGTAGTCGTCCTTGTTCAGCTTGTTGCCCTGTAGAAAATTGGCACCGGCGCCGGCACCGACATAGATGCCCGTCGCCTGCTGCGCCATGGCCGGCGCCGCGGCAAGCAGGGCGGCCGTTCCGGCGGCGAAGACGTAGCGTCTGTACATTCCTGGCTCCACACACATGATTGGTGGCTGGGGGATTCCCGCTCCCGCGCCTCGTCCCAATGCGACAATACCGTGACATACCTTCTTGAATGTATGTCAAAACACCGCAGGGCGACATCCGCGCACGGTGGACAAATGGGATGGGGGTCCCACGAGTTCCCTGCTTATTTTGGGCTGGGAATCGCCGGTCAGCCGGTCGTTTCCGGAGCTTGCAACGATCCCATCGCCGCCAGTTCTGCATGACGGTACAAAGGCAGCGGCGCCGGATGGTGCGCAACGGAGGGCCGGCGGATGCGGGATTTCGGCGACATCATTGCCCTGGCGGCGGATCGCAAGGGCGGGATTGCAACACTCGAGGCGAAGATCGGCGAGACCCCCGTGCTCGACCCCGGGGCGATCGCGGCCCAGCCCGATGACCGCATCCTGTCGGCGATGACGCGGCGAATCTTCAACGCCGGCTTCTCCTCCCGCGTGATCGATTCGAAATGGCCCGCCTTCGAAGCCGCGTTCGAAGGATTCGATCCGCATGCCTGCGCCTTCATGGCGGAAGACCGCTTCGATGCGCTGACCAGCGACAAGGGCATCGTCCGCAACGGCGCCAAGATCCGGTCGGTCCAGGCCAATGCCAAGCTGGTGCTGGAGCTGGCGGCCGAACGCGGCAGCGCCGCCCGGTTCTTCGCCGAATGGCCCGACAGTGACTATGTCGGCCTGCTCGACCTGCTGAAGAAGCGCGGCAGCCATCTCGGCGGCGACTCGGCGATGCGCTTCCTCCGGTCGATCGGCAAGCCGGCCTTCGTCACCTCCTACGATGTCGTCGCCGCGCTGATCCGGGAGGGCGTCATCGATCGCGCCCCGGGCGGCAAGCGCGACCTCGCCCTGGTCCAGGCGGCGTTCAACCAATGGTCAGCCCAGTCCGGGCGGAACCTGACGGAGATCAGCCGGATCCTGGCGATGAGCATCGACGTCGACCGCGGCCCCGGACCGCACTGAGCGCAGATCGGGTCCTCCCGGCACGCAGGGCCCGCGCCTCGTCCGCCACCAGGTCCCGTGCTACCACGATGGAACCCCGACGATGGACCCAGACCCGTGCCCGAAACCGTCCTGAACCTTCACCCCGGCATGCCGGAGGCGTCACTCCGCCAGCTGCGCGAGCGCTTCGACCTGATCGAACGGGCCTTTGCCGGCATCGCCGCCGACCCGCTGCCGCAGGCCGACCGCATCCGCGGCGTGGTCACGATCGGCGTGATCGGCATCGACCGGGCGCTGATCGAGCGGCTGCCCAATCTCGGCATCATCGCCTGCTACGGCTCGGGCTATGAGCGGATCGACGTCGCCGCGGCGCGGGAGCGCGGCATCGTCGTCACCAGCAACATCGGCGCCAATGCCGCCTGCGTCGCCGACATGGCGCTGGCGCTGCTGCTGGCCAGCGTCCGCCGGCTGGGCGAAGGCGAACGCTTCCTGCGCGCCGGGCGCTGGACCCGGCCGGCCGCGCCGCCGGAGCTGATCTCGACCGGCATGGCCGGACGCCGGGTCGGCATCCTCGGCCTCGGCTCGATCGGCGAGAAGGTCGCGCGCCGGGCGGCGGCCTTCGACATGGAGGTCGCCTACCACAACCGCCGGCCGAAGCCGGACGCGCCCTGGGCCTATCACGACACGCTGGCGTCGCTGGCGGAATGGGCCGACATCATGGTCGTCGCCTGCCGTGCCGACGAGAGCACGCGCGGCATCGTCGACCACAGCGTGCTGGCGGCGCTGGGGCCACAGGGCCATGTCATCAACATCTCGCGCGGCGAGGTGGTGAACGAGGCGGCGCTGATCGCGGCGCTGGAATTCGGCACCATCGCCGGCGCCGGGCTCGATGTGTTCGAGCACGAGCCGGCAGTGCCGGAGGCGCTGATGCGGCTGGAGAATGTGGTGCTGGCGCCGCACATCGCCAGCATGACCCAGGCCGCCCATCGCGAGATGTGCCGGATGACGATCGAAAGCCTCGACAATTTCTTCGCCGGCCGGCCCCTGACCAAAGCCCGCTGACGAAATCGGCGGCTCAGAGACTGTTTGGAAATGCGCTGGCGTGAGTCGGCTGGCGGTGGTTTCGAGAACCGGAGCGCAGCGGACGTTGGTCCGTGAGCACCGGAAGCGGAGAAACCGCCGTCAGACGGCCGCGCCAGTAGCGTTTACAAACGGTCTCTACGCAATCACCCGCCGGGCCAGGGCCAGGTCGATGTTGCCGCCGGTCAGGATCAGCCCGACCCGCTTGCCGCGCATCCGCTCGCGCTCCTGCAGCAGCGCGGCCAGCGGCGCCGCGCCGGCG
>NZ_JBYRFX010000641.1:0-6210 GCF_057815775.1 Inquilinus sp. | reverse complement strand
CGGCCCCAGAAGGTGCCGTCGGCATGGACATGCCAGTTCTTCACCTGCTCCGGCGGCTCGACCATCAGCTCCTGGATCGAGATCGCGCCCGGCGCCACCGGCCGCGGCTTCTTCGCCATGATGACCAGCAGCGGCACGATCACCGTGCGGCTCCAGTACGACACCTTGTTCAGCTGGAACGGGAACCAGGAGGGCAGCACCATGATCTGCACCGGCATGACCGGCACGGCGCGCCACGGCACCTGCTCGAACAGCGCCAGCAGGATGCGGGTGAAGACGTTGGCCCGGGCGGCGCCGCCGGCGGCCAGGATGGCGGCGCGGGCGCGGGCCATGTGCGGCGCGTCCGGGTCGTCGCCGGCCGCCTTCAGCGCGAAATAGGCCTTCACGCTGGCGCTGATGTTCAGCGGCCCGTCATGCCACAGCGGCCAGCCATCATGCACATCCGACTGGATGCGGCGGATATAGGCGGCGAGCAGCGCCTCCTTCTCCCGATCGACCACGCCGAGGAAGTGCTTCAGCAGGATGTATTCGGCCGGGATGGTGGCGTCGGCTTCGAGGATGAAGGCCCAGTGGCCGTCCTCGCGCTGCAGCTCGAACAGCCCGCCCACGCCGCGGCCGATCGCCTCGTCGAGGCTGGTGCGGGTCGGGATGGCGAGATCGTCGGTCCGGGCGGAAGGGCTGTGCATGGTCATGGCAAAGGTTTTCTAGGCTGGCGAGACAGGTCGGGCGACGCGCCGGGCTGGTCGTAGACGCGGCCCTTCCAGGCCCCGCCGACACCGGCCCAGTGGCGCCGCGCCGAATCGATCGTGGCGCCGAGATAGACCAGCGCTGCGAGCGGCAGGAACGGCGCCCACAAAGGCGAGCGCCGGTAGAACAGCAGCATGGGCAGGTAGCACCCGCTCATGATCGCCCAGGCGGCCAGCGCGACATAGCGGGCCAGCCCCTCGCCCGCGACCGTCAGGACCGGCGGCACGAGGTAGGTCACGACCAGCCCGGCGACGGTCCCGGCCAGCAGCCAGGGCGAATAGCGCAGCTGGGTATAGGCCGTCCGGGCCACCATGCGCCAGATCTCACCGACATGACCGTAATCGCGCAGGCTTTCCGCCGAATCGGTGAGGTCGAGCCGGATGCGGCCATTGCGCTTCAAGGCCGCGGCCAGGGTGCAGTCGTCGATCAGCGCGTCGCGGATCGAGTCGATGCCGCCGATCCGCGCCAGCGCGGTGCGCCGCACCAGCATGCAGCCACCGGCAGCGCCCGCAGTGCTGCGGTCCGCCCGGTTCACCCAGGCGAAGGGGTACAGCATCTTGAAGAAGAACACGAAGGGCGGGATCAGCCAGCGTTCGGCCGCGGCGCGGCAGCGCAGCCGCACCATCAGCGACACCAGGTCGAGCCCGTCGGCCTCGCCGCGCGCCACCAGCTGCGCCAGATTGCCCGGCCCATGGGTGATGTCGCCGTCGGTCAGCAGGACCCAGCTGGCATCGGGCGCGATCCGCTCCGCCGTGGCGACGCCCTGCGACACCGCCCACATCTTGCCGACCCAGCCCGGCGGCAGCTTCGTGCCCAGGATCACTGCCAGCCGGTCGGCCGCCCCTGCCGCCGCGGCGGCGGCCTGCGCCACTTCCGCCGTGCCATCGGTCGACTGGTCGTCGACCACCACCACCTGCAGCCGGCCGGGATAGGCCTGGCGCAGCAGCGAGCCGACGGTGGCGCCGATGCCTTCGGCCTCGTTGCGGGCCGGGATGACGACGACGACGCCGGGCCAGACGGCCGGCGCCGGTGCGTCGGGCGCGACCGCCGTGTCCCAGAACCGGCCGCGGAACAGCCACAGGTTGAGCCACACCACGAGGCTGGCGGCGGCAAGGACCAAGCCGATCATCGGAGGTAACCGTTGGTTCGGAACCAGTCGAGCGCATCGACCAGGGCCTGCCGGGCCGGCCGCGGCCTGTAGTCCAGCGCCCCCCTGGCCTTGTCGGAGGAGAAGAACATGGTCTGCCGCGCCATGCGCAGCGCGTCGCGGGTCACCATCGGTTCCTTGCCGGTGAAGCGCGACACGGTCTCGGCGATCAGTGCCACCGGCCAGATCGGGGCGAGCGGCAGCCGGATCTTCGGCGCCTTGCGCCCGACCAGCACCGCGATCTCGGCCAGGATGGCGGACAGGCTGAAATCCTCGCCGCCGAGAATGTAGCGCTCGCCTGCCACGCCCTGCGCGAAGGCGGTGAGGTGGCCCTGGGCGACGTCGTCGACATGGACCAGGTTCAGCCCGGTGTCGACGAAGGCGGGGATGCGCCCGGTCGCGGCCTCGACGATGATCCGGCCGGTCGGGGTCGGCTTGACGTCGCGCGGGCCGATCGGCGTCGACGGGTTGACGATCACCACCGGCAGGCCGGTCTCGGCCGCCGCCTGGCGCGCCGCATCTTCGGCCAGGTATTTCGAGCGCTTGTAGGGGCCGATCATCTCGGCCGCGGTCGCCAGCGTCGCCTCGTCGGCCGGCTGGCCGTCGGGCCGGTGGCCAAGCGTCGCCACGCTGCTGGTGTAGACCGCACGGGCCACCCCGGCGGCCGCTGCGGCGCGCAGGATGGCGGCAGTGCCATCGACATTGGTGCGGTACATCGCCTGGGGGTCGCGCACCCACAGCCGGTAATCGGCGGCGACATGGAACAGGGCGGTGCAGCCCTGCAGCGCCGGAACCAGCGAGGCCGGGTCGTCGAGGTCGCCGGTCACCGGCTCGACCTCCAGCCCGGCGAGGTTGCGCCGGTCGCTGCCCGGCCGCGCCAGGGCCTTGACCCGGTGCCCCTGGGCAAGCAGGGCGCGGGCGACGGCCGAGCCGACGAAGCCCGTGGCCCCGGTGACGAGGGCGATCTCGCTCATTTTTCCCCGCGCGGGAGAATCGGAAGCGGCGCCGCCGGAGGCGGGAGCTGTCTCGGCAGTGTCATCATGGCGGCGAGACTGTCGAACCGGACCGGGGACCGCAACCTAAAACGCGGTAAACCTCCCCTGCATGCGGCTCTTCGCCATGGGCGTTTGCCTTGACAATTCCCGGGGGTCTGCGATGTGGTGGCCTTTAGTTCAGGGTCGTGCTGGCGCCGCCACCATGCCGCCGGCCCTGGCCGTTATATGACACAGGCGATCATGACCGTGCCGGCCGAACGAGCCATCGTCGACGACTCTTCCCAAACCGGCGGCCCTGCCGGCGGTGCGGTCGCTGCCGTCGAGGTGGCGGCGTGCAAGACCTAGCGCCAGGCGAACTTCCCCGTCGGATCCTGGCTGCTGCCCAAGGCGCTGCGGCCGCATATCGCAGCCTTCTACCGCTTCGCCCGCACCGCCGATGATATCGGCGACGACCCCGACCTGCCGCCGGCGGAGAAGCTGGCCCGGCTGGACGCGCTGGAGGCCGGGCTGACCGGGCCGGGGCCCGACTCCACCACCGCGATCCGCGCCTCGATCGCCGCCACCGGCGTCGGACTGGTCGATTGCCGCGACATCCTGACCGCCTTCCGCCGCGATTCCGAGAATCGCAGCTGCCGGACCTGGGACGACCTGATCGACTATTGCCGCTATTCGGCCAACCCGGTCGGCCGATACTTGTTGCGGCTGCATGGCCAGGCCGACTCGACCTTCCCGGACGGCGATGCCCTGTGCACCGTGCTGCAGATCCTGAACCACCTGCAGGATTGCGGCGACGACTGGCGCAACCTGCAGCGGATCTACGTGCCGATCGACTGGATCGACGTGGCCGGCGGCATCGACCGGTTCTTCACCGCCGACGAGGCCTCGGCCCGGCTGCGCCGGCCGGTGATCGACCGCTGCCTCGACCTGGTCGATGCGATGCTGGACACCGCCACCACCCTGCCGGGACAGCTGACCTCGCGGCCGCTGGCGGCGGAGGTCAGCGTCATGCTGTGGCTGGCCCGCAAGCTGGCGGCCAAGCTGCGCCGGGGCGACCCGCTGCTGGGCCGGGTGGCGCTGGGCAAGAGCGACTTCGCCAGGGCGCTGCGGCCGGGCCTGTCGGTGATGGCCTTCGGCGCCAAGCCGCTGGACGATGCGACGCTGGTGCGGATGGCGGTGTTCCGGGCCAAATCCTCCTTCGCCTCCGGCATGCGCATCCTGCCGCCGGACGGCCGCCGCGCCATCTATGCCGTCTACGGCTTCTGCCGTCAGGTCGACGACATCGCCGATTCCACCGCGACGGTGGCGGAGAAGATCGCCGACCTGACCGCCTGGCGCGAGCGGCTGGATCGCATCTTCGCAGGCCGGGGCGATGAGCCGCTGGACCGCGAGCTGATCTGGGCGATCCACCGCTTCGACCTGCCGCGGGCCGAATTCGACGGCATGCTGGATGGCATGACCATCGATGCCGCGACCGAGGTGCGGATCGCCGACCGCGCCGGCCTGGCCCATTACGCCCGCTGCGTCGCCGGCACCGTCGGCGTGATGGCGGTCAAGATCTTCGGCTGCCCGGACAAGGCCAGCGAGGTCTTCGCCGTGGCCCAGGGCGAGGCGCTGCAACTGACCAACATCCTGCGCGATGTCGACGAGGATGCCGGGCTGGGCCGGCTATACCTGCCCGAAAGCTGGCTGCGCGAGGCCGGCATCCCGACCGACGCGCCGATCCCGACCATCGTCGCCGACCCGCGGATCGCCACGGTCTGCGCCCGGCTGGCCGCCGAGATCGCGCCGATCTACGCCGCCCTGCCCGGCCTGATGCCACCCGGCACCGCGAAGAAGATGAAGGCGGCGCTCATCATGCAGCACAGCTATCGCCGCATCTTCGAGATGCTGCAGGCCCGCGGCTACACCGACCGTGCCGTCCGGCCGCGCCTGTCGAAGCGCGAGAAGATCGGCATCCTGCTCTCGGCCCTGCTCAAGTGACGGTGCATGTGATCGGCGGCGGGCTGGCTGGCCTGGCCGCCGCGGTCGAACTCGCCCGCACCGGCACCCCGACGGTGATCTACGAGGCGACGGCCCGGCCCGGCGGCCGCTGCCGCGCCTTCCACGAGCCGGTGCTGGACCGGATGATCGACAACGGCAACCATCTGGTGCTGTCGGGCAACCGCAACGTCCGGCGCTATCTCGGGCTGATCGGCGCCACCGACCGGCTGTCGGCCCCGGCCCGGCCCGGCTTCCGCTTCGTCGATATCGAGCGCGACCGCGACTTCACCCTGCGGCCCAACCGCGGCCGGCTGCCCTGGTGGATCCTGCGCGCCGGGCGCCGGGTGCCGGATACCACCGCCCGCGACTACCTGGCGCTGCGCCGCCTGTCCAAGGCCAGCGCCACCGACACCGTGGCCACCGCCTTCCCGCCGGGCGAGCTGTATCGCTGCTTGATCGAACCGCTTGCCGTCTCGGCCCTCAACACCCCCGCCGACGAGGCCTCGGCCCGCGGCCTGTGGGCGGTGGTGGAGCAGACCCTGGCCAAGGGCGGCGCCCAGACCATTCCGCTGATCGCCCGCGTCGACCTGGCCGACACCTTCATCAACCCGGCGCTGGACTACCTGCACCGCCGCCGTGTGGCGCTGCGCACCGGCACCCGGATCAAGGCGATCGAGTTCGGCGAGGACCGGATCGAGGCACTGGAGCTGGAACAGGGCACGCTGCCGCTGGGCCCCGAGGACCAGGTGATCCTGGCGGTGCCGCCGGCGATCGCGGCGCGGCTGGTGCCGGGGCTGGTGGTGCCGGAGGCGGATGAGCCGATCGTCAACGGCCATTTCGCCATCCCGATGAAGCATGAGCCGCACGACATCGCCGGCATCGTCGGCGGCACGGCGCATTGGGTGTTCCGCCGCCCGGGCATGGCCAGCACCACGGTCAGCGCCGCGCGCGACCTGGTCGACGCCCCGGCCGAGGCGATCGCGCCGCGCCTGTGGGCCGATGTGGTGCGCGCCTTCCCGGATCTGGCCGGCCCGCTGCCGCTGTACCGCATCATCAAGGAAAAGCGGGCGACCATCCGCCAGACCCCGGCCGACGAGGCGCGGCGGCCAGGCTGCGCCACCGGCGTCGGCAATCTGTGGCTGGCCGGCGACTGGACCGCGACCGGCCTGCCGGCGACGATCGAAGGCAGCCTGCTGTCCGGCTTCCGCGCCGCCGACCATGTCCGCGGCCTGAAGATCCCGGGCGGCCGGAAGGGGTGAGGCCGGGCCGGACGCAACCGGCCTTGCCTCTTTCACTCGCCCCCTCCCCTTGCGGGAGGGGGTAGGGGGAGGGGTTTGTCGC
>NZ_JBYRFX010000640.1:0-5981 GCF_057815775.1 Inquilinus sp. | reverse complement strand
CACCGCCCGGGTGCGGAGGAAGCCCAGCATCGCCGGCCAGTCATAGGGCGGACGATAGCGCAGCCGCAGTTCCACGCCGGTCGCCGCGACCGACCCTTCCGGCAAGGCGGCGACGGCTTTGCGGCGGATGGCGCTGGGTGGGCGTTTAAACAACTGTAGAAACGTCTCGTTGAAGCGGCGGACGCTGCCGAAGCCGGCGGCCAGCGCGATCTCCGCCATCGGCAGCCGCGTGTCGTGGATCAGCTGCTTGGCGAACAGCACCCGGCGGGTCTGGGCCACCGCCACCGGCGTGGCGCCGAGATGCTGCTTGAACAGGCGGCGCAGCTGCCGCCCGCCGATGCCCAGCCGCTCGGCCAGATGATCGACGCTGGCTTCATCGCCGTCCAAAGCGCCGTCGGCGATCAGCGCCAGGCCGCGCGACACGGTGTTGGAGGTGCCGCGCCAGACGCCGACATCGGGGGCAGTCTCCGGCCGGCAGCGCAGGCAGGGCCGGAAGCCATCCTCCTGCGCCGCCGCGGCCGAGCCATAGAACCGGCAGTTCTCGAATTTGGCCGTGCGGGCCGGGCAGACCGGGCGGCAGTAGATGCCGGTCGAGGTCACGCCAACGAAGATGCGCCCATCGAACCGCGGATCGCGGGTCTGCAGCGCCCTGTAGCAGGCTGCGGGGTCGAGCTGTTCCATGGCCCGACGATGCCACGGGCGCGGATCCCGTGCTCGCGGTTTTCGGACATGGTCATCGCCCGATGGCGGTTTTCGGACACGATCGGCGAGGAAGATTCAGGCCGCTATTTCCCGGGAGCCGCCGGCACGTACCAGCCGCTGGGCAGGCCGCTGGACTGGCGCCGCACCGGGGCCGGGCCGGTCGCCGCCGGGGCAGGAGTGCGTGCGACGCGGGTCGGCGCGACCGCCGGCTGCGTCTGGGCACGCAGGACCGGCTTCGGCGTTGCGACGGGCGCCGCCCGGACCGGCATCGGCGCCACCGGTGCCGGGGCCGGCCGCTGCGGTTCCGAGGCCGCCATCGCCAGCAGCACGTCGTCGACCGGCGCGACCTGTGGCCGGTCCGGGATCGGCGCCATCCGCACCGGCGCCGGGCGGACCACGGCCACCGGTGCCGGCGCGACCCGGTCCGGGATCGGCTGCATCGCCACCACCACCGGGCGCGACACCATTGGTTGCGCTGGGGCCGGCCGCGCCGCGGCCGGCTGGTCCGGAATCGGCAGCATCTGGATCTGCTGCACCGGTAACTGGCCGGTCCGGCCGGCGATTGCCGTCTCGACCCGCTGCCGGGTCTGCTGTTCGCCGGGCGACAGGGTGTCGGGGATCGGCTGCATCGCCGCCACCACCACCGGTGCGCCGGCGACCCCCGTCCGGGCATCCACCGCGCCGTCGACGCGCTGGCGGATCTGCTGCTCGGCGTATTGGGTCATCCGGTCGGGCGGGCTCGATCCCGGCGTGATGCCGGCGATCTGCGTGCCGATGGTCTCCATGTATCGCCGGGTCTCCGGCGGCAGGTCACGGCCCTGCTCGACATACTGCTTGTAGCGGCCCGGCCCGGCATTGTAGGCGCCGAGGAAGCCCGGCGAGCCGTACATGTCGTACAGCTCCCGGATATAGGCGGTGCCGGCCATGATGTTGTTGTCGGGGTCATAGGGATCGCGGCCGAGGCCGTGTTTCTCGCGCAGCTCCGCATAGGTGTCGGGCATCACCTGCATCAACCCCTGGGCGCCGGCCGAACTGGTGATCGGCTGGCCGCCCTTCCAGGTGGTGCGGCCGCCGCTTTCCACGCGCATCACCTCGCGGATCCATTCCGGCGGCACGTTGAATCGCTTCGACGCCTTTTGGATCTGCGGCTCCCAATAGGACACGTCGGCGCCGGACGGCGCCCGGGGTTTGTCGCCGCAGGCACTGATCAGTCCAGCGACCAGACCGAACATCAGCGCGGTCCTCAGCCAAGCTCCCCTACCGGCCATGACGGCCCCCCTGTAACACCGGGCGAACGCTCCACCTGCACGCCGAACCTGCGTCACAATCTCAGCGACTGGACGCAAGGCATTCAAACATATAATTTTTGTCGAAACAATGGCGGCAGCGTCATGGCCGATGGCCCCTGGCCATTCCGTCCGCGCAGGACTGGAATCCCGCTGCGTCGGGCGCGTCCGGCCCTGTATAAGCGGCCACGAACGATCACATCGGGGGCTCGCGATGACCGCGATCGGCGACCTTCCCACCAGCCTGCTGATCCTCGCGGAAACGGCGATCACCGCCGCGGGGCTGGTGCTGGAGCCGCTTCGCCCAGGCCACGCCAATCTGCTGTTCGACGGCTTCGCCGACCCGGCGCTCTACCGCTTCATTCCGCAGGATCCCCCGGTTGATGTCGCAGCCTTGCGGGCCCGCTATGGCCGCCTCGCCGGGCGGCAGCCGCCTTCCGGCGGCCAGGTGTGGCTGAACTGGACGATCCGGCTCGACCCCGGCGACGCCTATGCCGGGCTGGTCGAGGTCACGGTGCACGGGTCCGGCGCTGCCGATATCGCCTATTTCATCTTTACCGGGTGCCAGGGCCGCGGCATCGGCCGACGGGCGGTGGCGGCCGCGGTCGAGGCGCTGGCGCACGCCCCTGCCGTGACCGCGATCGGCGCGTCGATCGACACCCGCAACACCGGATCGATCGCGCTGGTCACGGCCCTCGGCTTCGAACGGACCCGCCTCACCGAGAATGCCGACCGGTTCAAGGGCGCCACCAGCCACGAATTGCACTACCAGCTGCCGCTGCGGCGCTGACGGTCAGGCTTCGGTCACGCCGCCGCCGGTTCGTCCTTGGGTGGCGCGTCCTCGGGCGGCGGGGTCAGGCCGTCGCCGGTGCGGGCGGCCTGCACCACCAGCTTGGCCTTGTCCTCGCCGAAGCCGAGGCTGCGCAAGGCGTAGCCGATCATGCCCAGCGCCAGCTCGCGTTCGCCCATCACCACCAGCCCGGCGCCTTGGCGTTCGAGATAGGCCAGCTGTGCCTCGCTGTGGCTGCGCACCACCGTGTCGATCTCCGGCTTCAGCCGGCGCGCAGTGGTGATGATCTGGCCGGCCATGAAGCCATCCGGCGTCGCCGCCACCAGCAGCCTGGCGTGGCGCACCCCCGCGGCTTCGAGGATCACCTCCTCCGCCGCATTGCCGTAGACGGCCTGGATGCCCTCGGCCCGCAACTCCTCCAGCCGCGCGCGATTCTGCTCGATCACGACGAAGGGCAGGCCCTGCTTGATCAGGGTGCGGCCGACGAAGCTGCCGACCCGGCCGTAGCCGACGATGATGGCATGGTCGCGCAGGGCCTTGGCCGAGGGGTCGACCGCGGCCGGCTCGTTCGCCGCCGGCCGGTCGAGGATCACCGTCAGCCGCGGCCGGGCCTGCACCCAGCGCGTCAGCGGCTCGATCCCGGCGAAGCACAACGGATTCAGCGTGATCGACAGGATCGCCCCGGCCAGGATCAGGTCGCGGCCCTCGGTCGGCAGCAGGCCGAGGGTGACGCCCAGCCCGGCCAGGATGAAGGAGAATTCGCCGATCTGCGCCAGGCTGGCTGAGATGGTCAGCGCCGCCTTCAGCGGATAGCGGAAGGCCAGCACGATGGCGAAGGCGGCCAGCGACTTGCCGAAGATGATGGTCAGCACCACCGCCAGCACCGCCAGCGGCTCGCGCACCAGGATCGACGGGTCGAACAGCATGCCGACCGAGACGAAGAACAGCACGGCGAACGCGTCCTGGAACGGCAGGGTCTTGGCCGCGGCCTCGTGGCTGAGGTCGGATTCGCTGAGCACCACGCCGGCGAAGAAGGCGCCGAGGGCGAAGGAGACGCCGAACAGCTCGGCCGAGCCGAAGGCGATGCCGAGCGCGACCGCCAGCACCGACAGGGTGAACAGTTCGCGCGACCCGGTGCGGGCGACCTGCTGCAGCAGCCACGGCACCACCCGGCGCCCGACCACCAGCACCAGCACGACGAACAGCACCACCTTGCCGATGGTCAGCGCCAGGGTCAGGGCGAGGCTGTCGCCGCCGAAGCTGCCGGCGAGGCTGCTGCCCTTGCCGCCGAGCGACGGGGCCAGGGCCGGCAGCAGCACCAGCGCCAGCACCATGGCCAGATCCTCGACGATCAGCCAGCCGACCGCGATCCGCCCTTCCCTTGTGTCGACCGCATGCCGTTCCTCCAGCGCCCGCAGCAGCACTACGGTGCTGGCGACCGACAGGGCGAGGCCGAAGACCAGGCCGGCGCCGAAGCTCCAGCCCCACACCATGGTGATGCCGATGCCGATCGCGGTGGCGACCGCGATCTGGACGATGGCGCCCGGCAGGGCGATGGCGCGGACCGCGATCAGGTCGCGGATCGAAAAGTGCAGGCCGACACCGAACATCAGCAGGATCACGCCGATCTCGGCGAGTTGCCCGGCCAGGCCATTGTCGGCAACGAATCCGGGGGTGAAGGGGCCGACCGCGACGCCGGCAAGGAGGTAGCCGACCAGCGGCGACAGCTTCAGCCGGTGGGCTATGAAACCGAAGCCGAACGCGATGACCAGGCCCATGACGATGGTGGCGATGAGCGTGGTCTCGTGCGGCATGCGGCGTCCCTCCTTCAACCTGGATTTTCTCCTTTCAGTCTAACAGCTTCGCACCGGTTTCAGACAGCGCGCCGAGGCGCCCGAGGCAATCGAACGCAGGCTCTCTGCGAGAGGTTGCGCGAGCCTGGACATCGCGGCCAAAGCAACCCATCACTGGGTCTCTGCCGGCAAACGGGCGTGCGAGCGGATCATGTCCACGACAGCAACCACGGTCTCCGACTCCGCAGGCACCGCCCGGCCGAGTTTCGGCGAGGCGCTGAAGGTCTGGGCCAGGATCGGCCTGCTGAGCTTCGGCGGGCCGGCCGGGCAGATCGCGCTGATGCACAAGACGCTGGTCGACGAACGGCGCTGGATCGGCGAGCAGCGATTCCTGCATGCGCTGAACTACTGCATGCTGCTGCCAGGGCCAGAGGCGCAGCAGCTGGCGATCTATATCGGCTGGCTGCTGCACCGGACGGCAGGCGGCCTGGTGGCCGGCATCCTGTTCGTGGTGCCCGGCGCGCTGGTGATGCTCGGCCTCAGCATCCTCTACGCCTGCTTCCGCCAGGTGCCGCTGGTCGATGCCATCTTCTTCGGCGTGAAGGCCGCGGTCCTGGCCGTGGTGGTGGAGGCCGTCATCCGCATCGGACGACGGGCGCTCAAGAATCGGGCGATGGTCGCCATTGCCGCGGCGGCCTTCGTCGGCATCTACGCGCTGAAGATCCCCTTTCCGATCATCATCCTCGCGGCCGGGATCGCCGGCTGGATCGGCAGCCGGCGGGCCCCGGCATTCTTCACCAGCGCCGGCCAGACCGGCGGCGCCGCAGGCCCGGCCGTCACCGGCGTGGTGGACGCAATGTTCGAGCGCGGCGAGCTGACCCATGCCGAACCATCTTGGCCCCGCGCGCTCCGCGTGCTGGCGATCTGGCTGCCGCTCTGGCTCGGGCCGGTGGTTCTGCTGTGGGCGTTCACCGGCTCGGCCAGCGTCTGGACCCAGATCGGCGGCTTCTTCAGCACCATGGCTGTCATCACCTTCGGCGGCGCCTATGCCGTGCTGGCCTATGTCGCCCAGGCCGCCGTCGACACCTTCGGCTGGCTCGGACCGGGAGAAATGGCGGACGGGCTGGGGCTCGCCGAGACGACGCCGGGGCCGCTGATCATGGTGCTCCAGTTCGTCGGCTTTCTCGCGGCCTACCGCGACCCCGGCGAGCTGAACCCGGTCCTTGCCGGCAGCCTCGGCGCCCTTCTCACCACATGGGTCACCTTCGCCCCGTGCTTCATGTGGATCTTCCTCGGCGCGCCCTATGTCGAGACCTTGCGCGGCAACCGCGCGGTGTCAGCGGCGCTGTCCGCCATCACCGCCGCCGTGGTCGGGGTCATCCTCAACCTGGCGCTGTGGTTCGCGCTGCA
>NZ_JBYRFX010000639.1:0-7136 GCF_057815775.1 Inquilinus sp. | reverse complement strand
GCCGGCCGGCCATCCCAGCGAGCCCCGGCCATGAACTGGCACCTGTACGGCACCTTCCTCGTCACCGCGCTGATTCTCGGGGTCACCCCCGGGCCGGTGAACATCCTGGCGCTGTCGCATGCGCTGGCGCTGGGCTGGGTCCGCACCGTGACCACGATCATCGGGGCGACGCTGGCCATCGCCATCCAGGCGGCACTGGCCGTGGTCGGCATCGGCTCGTTCCTGGCGCTGCTGGGCGGCTGGTTCGACCTGCTGCGCTGGGCCGGCGCCGCCTATCTCGTCTATCTCGGCATCCAGCAATGGCGCGCCCGCGGCGGCATCGCCATCGAGGCGGGCGCTGTGATCCCGGTCGGCGCCCGGTTCTGGAAGGGCTTCCTGATCTCGGCCACCAACCCGAAGACGCTGCTGTTCTTCCCGGCCTTCTTCCCGCAATTCATCGATGCCGGGCTGCCGGCGACGCCGCAATTGTCCTTGCTCGCCGCCAGCTTCACCGCGATCAGCTTCATCGGCATCCTGACCAACGCGGTCGCCGCCCACGCCCTGCGCCGCTGGCTGCAGCAGCCCGGCCGGGCCAGGCTGTGCAACCGCCTGTTCGGCGGCGCCCTGGTCGGCATGGGCGCGACCATGCTCCAAGGCTGATCGGGCGCCGGCCCCGCGAGAGGCCGGCGTGCCGGATCAGTTCCCGACCGGCCGGGCGTCGGAGACGAAGGGCCGGTACTGGAACAGCCAGGTCTCGGATGCCACCTGGTCGCCGGCCTTGAGGTACAGGCGCATCTCGACCGGGTCGTCGCCGTCGACCTGCAGGTCGAACTGGATCCGCCAATGGCCCGGCACGTCGTCCGGCACCGCTTCCATCAGGGTGTAGGTCGAGAAGGTGCCGCGCGAGGCCCACAGCACCGGCTCCGGCTTCACGCCGAACGGCAGGTTGGTCAGCGGCCCGCCGAGGAATTCGACCATGAACTTCCGCACCCCGTCCGGGCGCGGCTGGCCGGGCTGGCCGCCGCGGCCCAGCCGGGTGGCGACGACGCGGGCCAGCGGCGTCGGATAGGGCTCGTCCGCCAGCCAGTGCAGGCGATAGGCGAAGGGTAGTTCGTCGCCGGCCTTGGTCGGCGCCTCGGGGTGCCAGTAGGCGACGATGTTGTCGTGGATCTCGTCGTCGGTCGGCAGCTCGACCAGTTGGACCTGCCCCTTGCCCCAGTCGCCCAGCGGCTCGACCCAGGCCGAGGGGCGAAGGTGATAGCGCACCCCGTCCTCGTAATGGTCGAAGTTGCGGTCGCGCTGCAGCAGGCCGAAGCCCTTCGGCGCCTGGTCGGAGAAGCTGGAGACCACGATCCGCGCCGGGTTGTTCAGCGGCCGCCAGATGTGCTCGCCGCTGCCGGTCCACATCGCCAGCCCGTCGCTGTCATGCACCTCGGGCCGCCAGTCGATCGCGGTCTTCTTCACCGTCTCGGAATACCAGTACATCGAGGTCAGCGGCGCGACGCCGAGGCGGTCGACCGGCTGGCGCAGGAACAGCGTGGTGTCGATGTCCATCACCACGCCGGCGGTGCGCCGCATCAGGAAGCGGTAGGCGCCGCTGAGGCTGGGCCCGCTGAGCAGGGCGTAGACCGTCACCGCATCGGCGTCGGACTGGGCCGGCTCGAACCAGTAGGCGATGAAGTCCGGAAACTCCTCCGGCCCGCCGGAGCCCGGGGTGATGGTGATGCCGCGGGCCGACAGCCCGACCTGGCCGAGCTCGCCCTTGGCCCGGAAATAGGACGCGCCGAGGAAGGCGACCCAGGGCTCCTCGGTCTTCCAGTCGGCCTTGCCGTCCTTGGCCTCCTGGATCCAGAAGCCGGCGAAGGCCGAGGGCTCGGGCGCCAGCTTGGCGGCCGGGCTGTCCGGGCCGACGGTGAAATACTGCGGGTCGTACTGGATCTCGCGCGCCGTGCCGGCGGCGGGGTCGACCGCATGCATCTTCACGGTCTTCGGGAAGAACCGGCCGACATGCTGGAAGGTGACGGGATAGGCGCCGGGCTGGCCGTCGCCGTACAGCGCATCTTCCGGCTTGTACTTCAGCTTGCCATGGGCGTCGTAGTCGATCGATTCCACGATCGCCGGATCCGGCCGCGGCGGCTGCTGGTAGGGCGCGCTGGCCAGCTCCCGCGCCCTGCTCTTCAGCCAGTCATAGGAGAACGGGCTGGCGTCGCCATAGCGCAGCCCGGGCGGCGGCGCGGCCAAAGCGGAGCGGCCGGCGAGCACCGAGCCCCCGAACATCTGGGTGGCAATGGCAACCTTCAGCAAGGACCGGCGATCGAGCATCGTCTCCGTCTCTTTCCCTGGATGAGACATCGCGGCCGCACCGCCCCCCGTCGCTGCCCGCAGCCCCCGAAAGGGCGCCGGCCGCCGCGGGGCGCCGTCCGGCCGCTTCGCGAGGCCGCGACCATAGCAATCCCGCGCCGCGGATTCCACCGGTCCGCCGCGGTATCGTTACCATCCGATGGCGCGGCCACACCGTCGCACCTCGCAGGCATCGCTTGACCGCGAGAGAAGCGGCGCCTTTTCTGCCGCGATCCCATCCCGGCGCGATCCCACCCAGGAGCAAATCATGGCCGACACCATCACCCTGACCTCGAAGATCGACGGCTTCGCCTTCAGTGCCCTGCATGCACAGCCGCACGGCCGCCGCAAGGGCGGCATCGTCGTGGTGCAGGAGATCTTCGGCATCGACCAGTATGTCGTCGCCGATGTCGAGCGCTGGGCGGCGCTGGGCTTCGAGGTCATCGCCCCCTCGATGTTCGATCGCCAGGAGTTCGGCTTTGTCGCCGAGCATGACTCGGCCGGCTTCGAGGCGGGCCGTACCTATGCCGGTGCCAATGGCGCGGAGAATCCGGTGTCCGATGTCCAGGCCTGCATCGATGCGCTGAAGGACAAGGGTCCGGTGTTCCTGACCGGCTATTGCTATGGCGGCACCATCGCCTGGCGCTCGGCGGCCCAGGCGAAGGACCTGGCCGCGGCCGCCTGCTATTACGGCGGCGGCATCGCGGCGATCGCCGACCTGGAGCTCAATTGCCCGGTGATCTGCCATTTCGGCCGCAAGGATGGCCATATCCCGGCCGACGAGACCGCCGCCACGATCAAGGCCGCCCATCCTGATGTGCCGGTCTACATCTATGAGCAGTCCGGCCACGGCTTCAACAATGACGGCCGCCCCGACTCCGACCTCGAGGACGCGCAATTGTCCCGCCAGCGCACCCTGGCCCTGTTCCAGACCAACGGCGCCACCAAGTAGCTCTACGAACGGTCTCACCGGCCGGGTAGCCTTGCCCGGCCGGTCCGGCCTATCCTGCCGGCCGACCCCGCCCCCCGAACTCCGACCGCAGCAGAAGCCGACGCCATGGACAGCCGCCTGGACCGCATGATCGCCCGCATGATCACCCAGCGCCGGGCGCTGGAGCTGGCGGTGGGCGAGATCGGCGGGTTGCAGGGCCCGGTGCTGGAGATCGGCCTGGGCAAGGGCCGCACCTTCAGCCATCTGCGCAAGCTGTTCCCGGACCGGCGGATCATCGCCTTCGACCGCGACCTGCACGCGCCGGCGGATGCCGCGCCGACCGGCGCCGACCTGGTGCTGGGCGATTTCCGCGAGACCCTTACAAGCCTGTCCGACACGGCACCGGCGGCGCTGGCCCATGCCGATTTCGGCAGCGAGAACCGCAGCCGCGACGCGGCCCAGGCCGACTGGCTGGCCGGGCTGATCGACCGGCGGATGGCGCCGGGCGGCCTGGTCGTCAGCGACCGGGCGATGCGGTCCGACCGCTGGACCGCCCTGCCCTTCGACGCGCCGGACTGGCCGTATTTCGTGTGGCGGGTGGGCTAGCGACCGCCCGGAAATGCGCTGGCGCGGCCGTCTGGCGGCGGCTTCTCCGCTTCCGGTGCTCACGGACGACCATGTCCACTGCGCGCCGGTTCTCGCAGCCACCACCAGCCGACTCACGCCAGCGCATTTCCGAACGGTCTCTGATCCGCTCCGCTTCGCATCCGCGGCATCCTCCCGCACTGCAACACACCCATGCCGGATCGGGGGTGGTTCCGGCGCCGCGCCTGCTATCTTGTATACGGAATGCACGGGTCACCCGAGCAAGATGTGAGTTGGTGATGAGCAAGGCACGCCGGGCTAAGCCCGACTGGTTCATGATTGCGCTGCCCCTGACCGCCATCGCGGCGTGTCTGTGGCCCACACCGGGCGTCACGGGTGGCCCGTTGCACTGGGACTGGATCTCGACCTACGGCGTCTGCCTGGTCTTCTTCCTGTACGGCCTGACGCTGGCGCCGGAGAAGATGAAGGCCGGGGCGTCGAACTGGCGGCTGCACCTCGTCGCCACCGCCGGCACCTTCGTGCTGTTCCCGTTGCTGGTGCTGGGCGCCGGCGCCCTGGCGGGGGACCACGTCGAACCCGGGCTGCTGCTGGGCTTCTTCTTCCTCGCCGCCCTGCCCTCGACCATCTCCTCCTCGGTGGCGATGACCTCGCTGGCGCGCGGCAACCTGTCGGCGGCGATCTTCAACGCCACCTTCTCCAGCCTGATCGGCGTGCTGATCACGCCGCTGATGATGGCCTGGTACACGCACAGCCAGGGCACGCCGATGCAGCTGGGCCCGGTGCTGCTGAACGTCGTGCTGCTGGTGGTGGTGCCGATCGTGCTGGGCCAGCTGGTGCGGCCGCTGCTCGCCGGCTGGGCCACGCGGCACCATGCCCGGATCAAGATGGCGGACCGCGCCATCATCCTGGCAATCGTCTACGGCTCCTTCGCCGATTCCATGGCGTCCGGCATCTGGTCGCAGCAGGACCCGATCGTGCTGGTCGAGATCGCCGGCGGCGTGATCCTGCTGTTCGGCATCGCCTTCAGCATCATGTGGAGCGTCTGCCGCCTGGTCGGCTTCGACCTGCCCGACACCATCGCCGCCACCTTCTGCGGCTCGAAGAAGTCGCTGGCAACCGGCGTGCCGATGGCCCGGCTGATGTTCGGCACCACGCCGCAGCTCGGCCTGGTGCTGGCGCCGGTCATGGTGTTCCACTTCTTCCAGCTGATGGCGGTCAGCGTCATCGCCGGCCGCCTCGCCCGCCGCCCGATGACGGATGCCGAGGTGCATGAGGCCCAGACGTCCAAGGCAGAGAAACCGGCGCGCGGCCAGACCGCGAAGGCTGCCTGACACCCGGCTTCATAGGACTTGTTGCCCTTCCTCCTTCATGTCAGCCTCTCCGGCATTGCCTGACATGAAGGGGATATTATGGCCCAGTTCGACCGCCGCAGATTTCTGATTGCTGCCGGTGCCGCCGCCGCGAGCGCCGCATGGCTGCGGCCCGGCCTGGCCGCCGCCGCGACCATCACGCCCGGCGATGCCGACGTGCTGCTGGTCATCGACGTCCAGAACTGCTTCCTGCCCGGCGGCAGCCTGGCGGTCACCGACGGCGACAAGATCGTGCCGGTCATCAATGCCCTGGCGACGCGCTTCCACAACATCGTGGTGACCCAGGACTGGCACACGCCGGGCCACATCTCCTTCGCCTCGGCCCATCCCGGCGCCAAGCCCTTCGACACGATCAAGCTGCCCTATGGCGACCAGGTGCTGTGGCCCGACCACTGCGTCCAGGGCACGGCGGGCGCGGATCTGTCGGCCGGCCTGAAGCTGCCGACGGCGGAGTTGGTGATCCGCAAGGGCTACCACCCCTCGGTCGACAGCTATTCCGCCTTCGACGAGGCGGACGGCACGCCGACCGGCCTGGCCGGATACCTGAAGGAACGCGGCATCCACCGCGTCTTCGCCGTCGGCGTCGCCACCGATTTCTGCGTCGGCTTCAGCGCCATCGATGCCCGCAAGGCAGGGTTCGAGGCCTTCGTCGTCGACGATGCCTGCCGCGGCATCGACACCGAGGGCTCTCTGGCCAAGGCCTGGACCGCGATGACCGCCGCCGGGGTGCAGAAGATCGTCTCGGCCGATATCGCGTGAGGCGACGGCCTCCCTCTCCTGTCATTGCCGGGCTTGACCCGGCAATCCAGAGGATGTCGACAGACTCTGGATGCCCGGATCAAGTCCGGGCATGACAGCGGAGGGAATGGCCGAACAGCGCTTCAGATCCCCTTCACCAGCCCGCCATCGACCAGCAGGTTCTGGCCGGTGATGTAGCCGGCGTCGTCGGACAGCAGGAAGGCGGTGGTGCCCGCGATCTCCTCTACCGTGCCGAAGCGGCGGGTCGGGATCTGGGCGATCAGCTCGGGCGTCTCGGGGTAGCTGTCGATGAAGCCGGGCAGCACGCTGTTCATGCGGATGCCGGCCGTGGCGTAGCGGTCGGCATAGAGCTTGGTGAAGGCCGACAGCCCCGCCCGCAGCACCGAGGAGATCGGGAAGGCCGCGCCGGGCTGGTTCGCGCCGAAGGCGGAGATGTTGACGATGGCGCCCTTGCCCGCCTTCTCCATCGCCGGCGTCACCAGCCGCGCCAGCCGCACGACATTGAGCAGCACCGTGTCGAGGCCGAGATGCCAGTCATCGTCCGGGATCGCCAGGATGTCGCCCTTCGGCGGATGGCCGGTGTTGTTCACCACCGCATCGATCCGGCCGTAGCGGTCGAGCGTGGCGTCGACCAGGCGCTGCAGATCCGCCGGCACGGTGACCGAGCCGCGCACGGCGAGGCCGTCGACTTCGCTCGCCACGGCGTCCACCGCGTCGGAGGTGGCGAACAGCGCCAGCCTGTAGCCGCGCTGCGCCAGTTCGCGGGCGATCGCGGCGCCCATGCCCCGGCTGGCGGCGGTGACGATGGCCACCCGTTCGGACGTGCTCATAAAGGGTCTCCCTTTGCGTTGCCCTTGACAGATGCGCCCGCAGGGCGGAGGAGACAAACGGGAAGTTCTTCATCCTGGCTGTAGGAAAACTTCATGCTGGTCGACGGGTTGCCGCCGCTGAACGCCCTGCGCGCCTTCCGCGCCGCGGCCCGGCACCTCAGCTTCCGGGCCGCGGCCGAGGCACTGAATGTGACCCAAAGCGCCGTGGCGCAGCAGGTGCGCGGGCTGGAGCAGGCACTGGGCGCCCGGCTGTTCGAGCGCCAGGCCCGCGGCCTCGCCCTGACCGCGGCCGGTGAAGCCCTGCTACAGCCGGTCGAACAG
>NZ_JBYRFX010000638.1:0-1571 GCF_057815775.1 Inquilinus sp. | reverse complement strand
GAACAGCGCCACCGCCAGCGGCGTGCCGCCATCGCCATAGGCCTCCGCCTCGACTGAGCCGCCGGCCGCGACCAGCCGATCGAGCAGGGCAAGCCGGGCCTCCAGATCGCCGCGGCCACCGCCATAGGCGATGTCGTGCAGCGGCCCCCAGGCCTTGTCGTTGGCCAGGGTCGGATCAGCGCCGGCATCGAGCAGGTCCCCGGCCAGGACCAGGCGGTTCATCGAGATGGCCAGCATCAGCAGCCGGTTGCCGTTGGTGCCGCGGGCGTTGATCAGCTCGGGACGCGCCGCCAGCACGGCGGCCAGCGCCGCGCGGTCGCCGCCGCGGATCGCCTCGAAGGCGGTGCGGAACGGTTCCTCCGCCCGTCCCGCCTTCATCGCCTCGATCCGGTCGGCGAAACTGGCCCAGTCGTCGAAGCCATGCGCCCGGGCGACGATCAGCTCGGCATCGGCCTCGCTCAACTCCGCGGCGCGGATCTCCGTCTCCGACACCGTGGCGAAACATGGGTGGAAGCGCTGCACCAGGCGCAACGATCCGGCCTCGCCGGTGCGGTGGTTGCTGCGGATGCCGGCGGCGCGGTCGCGGTAGTATTGCAGCTCGGCCTCGAACGGCCGGGCGATCTCCGGCGGCCCGCCGGCCAGATGGGCCTGCAGCTTCGGCCAACTGGCGAAGCCGTATTCGCGGGCGATCACCCATTGCGCGTCGCTCAGCTTCGCGGCGGCGACGATCTCGGCGTCGCTCCGGTGAGCCAGCCGGGGATGGCGGTAGCGAATGCGGGCCAGCGCCTCAGCGCTGCCGGCGTGCAAGGCCTTCAGCAGATCCTTGGCGCGCTTTTTCTGCTGCTCCGGATCGGGCGAGGCGGGCAGGTCCTGGGCATAGGGATGGGGCATGACGCTCCTCCTTTCACACGCCCGGCATCCGCATCATCGGGCAGAAAGAAGGATCGACGCAGCTCTGCGTTCGTCTCTCACAAGGGGGCGCTGCCCTTCCCGCGGACCGGATGCGTCTTGCACGCGGGCCCGAGGCTAGCTCGACGGGCGACTCGTCGCAACTGGATGTTGCCCTCGGCCCCCGGCGTCGCCATGGTGCGCGGCCAACACGACAAACCGGTTCCGCCCGTGCCCCACATCCGCCCGTCCATCCCCGCCGACCTGCCGGCGATCCAGGCGATCTACGCCCATCACGTGCTGACCGGCCTCGCCTCCTTCGAGGAGATCCCGCCCGATGTGGCGGAGCTGGCGCGGCGGCGGCTCGACGTCACCGGCCGCGGCCTGCCGCATCTGGTGGCGGAGGTCGATGGCGAAGTCGCGGGCTATGCCTATGCCGGGCCCTATCGCAGCCGCCCGGCCTATGGCTACAGCGTCGAGAACTCGATCTACGTCGCCGCCGACATGACCGGGCATGGCATCGGCCGGGCCCTGCTGCAGCGGCTGATCGAGCTGTGCGCCGAAGCCGGCGCCCGGCAGATGGTCGCGGTGATCGGCGACAGCGCGAACACCGCGTCGATCGGGCTGCACGAGGTGATGGGCTTCAACCGGGTCGGGCTGCTGCCCTCGATCGGCTTCAAATT
>NZ_JBYRFX010000637.1:0-4197 GCF_057815775.1 Inquilinus sp. | reverse complement strand
GCTGACGCGACGCACGCCGAGGTTATGGATCCGGTGCCGGCCGAGCCCGGCAAGCCCGACCCGGATGCCGCCCGCGTCCGGATCACGGAGGCCAGGGCCGCGTTCCAGCGCCACGCCCGGGTGGTCGTCCAGATCACGGCGGTGCAGTCCCGCATCGCCCGCAATCTGTACGGGCCGCAGCAGGCCGCCACGACCACGCGGACCGAAGCGGCCGACCAGGTGCGCAAGCAATGGCGCACGCGCCGGGTCGAATGCATCGTCGAAGAGGCCATCACCCAGTGCGTGCCGGTCAACCCATACCCCCTGGTGTTCAAGCTGCGGGGCCGGCTCGCGGGGCTCGATCCCGATCTGGACCCGGATTTCCAGGACCGCCCGCTGGGCGCGACCGTCGCCCTGATCTGCCGGGGCCTGGGCCTCAAGCCCGACTGGTCGCAATGGGCCGGCGAGGATTGGGCGCTGGCCGAGGCCCGCGACCAGGCGCCAGGGTCGCCCTATGCAGACCCCCGGGACCGCAGCCCGTCCACGCCCGACACCGGCTGACGCTCACGCCGCCGGGGCCAGCAGGCCGCCGGCGTCGGACAGGGCGCGCAGGTGGTGGTCGGCGTCGCCGAACAGCAGCTCGATCATGCTCAGCCGCTTGAACAGATGGCCGGCCTTGTACTCCATGGTCAGGCCGATGCCGCCATGCAGCTGGATCGCCATCTGCCCGACCAGCCGGGCGGAGCGGTTGACCTGCAGCTTGACGGCCGACAGGGCGGTGCGGCGCTCCGCCGGGTCGGCATCCAGCATCATGGCGGCGTACAGCGCCATCGATCGCGCCTGTTCCAGCGCGATCATCATGTCGACCGCCTTGTGCTGAAGGCTCTGGAAGCTGCCGATGGCAACACCGAATTGCTGGCGGGTCTTGAGATAATCGACGGTCAGCCCATGCAGCGCGTCCATCGCCCCGACCGCTTCGGCCGCCAGGGCGGCGATGGCGATGTCGGCGACTGCCTCGATCACCGGCAGCGCGACCCCGATGGTGCCGATCACCGCCTCGGCCGGAAGCTGGACGCCGGAAAAGGCGATTTCGGCGGCGCGCAGCCCGTCCTGGGTGGGATAGCCCTGCACCGTCACCCCCGGCGCCGCCGGGTCGACCAGGAACAGGGTGATGCCGTCGCGGTCGCGGCGGCAGCCGGCTGTGCGGGCGCTGGCCACCAGCCAGTCGGCGCCGTCGCCATGCAGCACCGCGGTCTTCAGCCCGTCCAGTACGAAGCCGCCGCCGGCCGCCGGCGCGGCCGAGGTGGCGACATCATGCAGATCATAGCGGGCCTGGCGCTCGGAATGGGCGAAGGCCAGCGTCGTCGTGCCGGCGGCGATGTGGGGCACCAGCCGGGCGCGCTGGGCCGCGCTGCCGGCCAGGCGCAGCACCGACCCGGCCAGCACCACGGTGGCGAGATAGGGCTCCAGCGCCAGGCCGCGGCCGATCGCCTCCATCACGATCGCGGTCTCGACCGGGCCGCCGCCGAAGCCGCCATCCTCCTCGGCGAAGGGCAGGGCGGTCAGCCCCATTTCGGCAAAGCCGCGCCACACCGCCTCGTCCCAGCCGCGCGGGCCCTGGCGGCGGGCCTGCCGCTGCTCGAACGCGCCATAGGCGTCGGCGATCAGCCGGTCGACGCTGTCCTTGAGCATCCGCTGTTCGTCGTCGATGTCGAAGTTCATGGGCTGCCCCTCACAGGCCGAGGATGGCCTTGGCGATGATGTTGTGCTGGATCTCGTTCGAGCCGCCGTAGATCGACACCTTGCGGGCGTTGAAATAGGTCGGCGCGGCGAAACCCGCCCAGTCCAGGTCGGCCAGCAGGTCGTTGTTGCCCGGCACCGAATCGTCGGCACGCCAGGCCAGTGCGGCGGGCCCGGCCAAATCCAGCAGCAGCTCGGTCGCCACCTGCTGCAGCTCCGACCCCTTGATCTTGAGGATCGAGGAGGCGGGGTCCGGCTTGCCGCCGCCCTCGCCGTTCCCCCCATTGCTGCGATGCTGCGCCGCGACCACGCGCATCTGGGTGATCTCCAGCGCCTTCAGCTCGACCTCGGCGGCCACGACGCGGCTGCGGAAGGCCGGGTCGTCCCACATCGTGCCGGCGCCGGCCGGCACCGTCCGCGCCAGCCGCTTGACCCGGGCGATCCGCTCCTTCGACAGGCCGATGCGGGCGATGCCGGTGCGCTCATTCGCCAGCAGGAACTTGGCGTAGTCCCAGCCCTTGTTCTCTTCGCCCACCAGGTTCTCCGCCGGCACGCGGACGCCGTCGAAGAACACCTCGTTGACCTCGTGCCGGCCGTCGATGGTGATGATCGGCCGCACGGTGACCCCCGGCGTCGTCATGTCGATCAGCAGGAAGGAGATGCCGGCCTGCTTCTTCGCCGCCGGGTCGGTCCGCACCAGGCAGAAGATCCAGTCGGCATGCTGGCCCAACGTGGTCCAGGTCTTCTGGCCGTCGACGACATAGTGGTCGCCGTCGCGCACCGCCCGGGTGCGCAGCGAGGCCAAATCGGATCCGGCGCCGGGCTCGGAGAAGCCCTGGCACCACCAGTCGTCCAGATTGGCGATGCGCGGCAGGAAGCGGCGCTTCTGGGCGTCGGAGCCGAAGGCGGCGATGACCGGCCCGATCATGTAGCAGTTGAACTGCAGCGGCAGCGGCACCGCCGCCTGCTGCAGCTCCTCGGTGAAGATGTAGCGCTGGATCGGCGTCCAGTCCCGGCCGCCCCAGTCCGCCGGCCAGTGCGGCACGGCCAGGCCATGGGCGTTCAGGATGCGCTGCGAGGTGACGATGTCGTCCTTCGCCAGCTCCTGCCCCTCGCTGACCCGGTGGCGGATCCCGGCCGGGATCTCGCTGCGGAAGAACTGGCGCAGCCCGTCGCGGAAGGCGATCTCCTCGGGCGTGAAGCGCAGATCCATGGCGGCGCGTCCTTCTCAGTGGATCTCGAACAGGCCGGCGCAGCCCATGCCGCCGGCGACGCACATTGTGACCACGACATGGCGCACGCCGCGGCGCTTGCCCTCGATCAAGGCGTGGCCGACCAGCCGGGCGCCGCTCATGCCGAAGGGATGGCCGATGGCGATGGCGCCGCCATCGACATTCAGCCGGTCGGACGGGATGCCCAGCCGGTCGCGGCAGTACAGCGCCTGCGAGGCGAAGGCCTCGTTCAGCTCCCACAGCCCGATGTCGTCGACAGTCAGGCCGTTGCGCTGCAGCAGGCGGGGCACGGCGAAGACCGGGCCGATGCCCATCTCGTCGGGCTCGCAGCCGGCGGCGGCGAAACCGCGGAAGCTGCCCAGCGGCTGCAGCCCGCGCCGCGCTGCCTCGGCCGCCGACATCACGACGCAGGCCGAGGCGCCGTCCGACAGCTGGCTGGCATTGCCGGCGGTGACGAACTGGCCCTCGCGCACCGGTGCCAGTCTGGCCAGCCCCGCCAGCGTCGTGTCCGGCCGGTTGCCCTCGTCGCGCGCCAGGGTGGCGGTCTCGTGCCGGATCTCGCCGGTTGCCTTGTCGGTGACGGCGCGGGTCGCGGTGATCAGCACGATCTCGGCGTCCAGCCGGCCGGCCTCCTGCGCCGCCGCGGTCCGGCGCTGGCTCTCCAGCGCGAATTCGTCCTGCGCCTCGCGGCTGATGCCGTAGCGGGCGGCGACGATGTCGGCGGTCTCGATCATCGGCGTGTAGATCGCCGGCTTGTGCGCCGTCAGCCAGTCGTTCTGCACCAGCTCGCGCCGCACCGTCGGCTGCACCAGGCTGATCGATTCGACACCGCCGGCCACCGCCACCGGCACGCCGTCCAGGATGACCCGGCGCGCGGCATGGGCGATGGCCTCAAGGCCGGAGGCGCAGAAGCGGCTGACGGTGACGCCGGTGGAGGCGACGGGCAGGCCGGCGACCAGCGCGGCATGGCGGGCGACATTGCCGCCGGTGGCGGCTTCGGGATAACCGCAGCCCAGCACCACCTCCTCGACCTCGGCCGGGTCGATCCGGGCGCGCTCGACCGCCGCCCGGATGGCATGGGCGGCCAGGTCGGCGCCCTTGACCAGGTTCAGGCTGCCGCGATGGGCCTTGCCGATCGGGGTGCGGGCGGTGGCGACGATGACGGCTTCGGTCATGGGGCGGGGCCTTTCTCGGGTGCCGCGGCCTTGGCGCGCTCCTCTTCGATCAGGGCGCGGGCCAGCAGCTT
>NZ_JBYRFX010000636.1:0-10494 GCF_057815775.1 Inquilinus sp. | reverse complement strand
CGGGTCAAGGCCGACCGCGAGGTCGCGCTGGCCTTCATGCGCCTCTCGCGCGCCGTGCGCCTGACCATGGCGATGTTCGGTCGGGTGCGGCAGGCCCGGGAGGCCCTGGCCGCCGGTGTCTCCCTGCCGGGTGTGCCGGTCATGCCGGAACGCCCGCCCGCCGGGTCCTCCCAACGCGCCGTCGAGGCGATGGTCCGGAGGCTTGAGGCCACGACGCTCGATCTCGACGCCGGGGGCGACGATCTGGACGATGAAGAGGACCTCTTCGACGATCTGTACGACGGGCCGGACCCGGCCGATCGCTCGGATCGCCCGGACCGGGAAGGCCTGACCGAACTCGCGGATTTCGGCTTCTCGCTCGACCATTGCCGGCCCGGCGAGGTCATCGCCGGGATCTATCGCGACCTCGGCCTGCCCCCGGACCCCGCTCGCTGGCCGCAGGCCTTGCCGGACGGGGTTCCCACCAGCGCCGCCGGCCGTCCTGCGCCTTCGCTTCCCTCCGAGACCGACCGATCGCAAAGCACCGCGTTACCTCGCCCCGCGGCGCGGGGCGAGGTCGGAAATCCCTTGGGTTTTCCGGGTGAGGGGCCGGCACCGGCGGATGGAAAGAGCCCTCACCCGGTCTCGCTGCGCGAGCCCGACCTCTCCCGCAAGCGGGAGAGGCAACACGAATTGCGCCCTCTCTCCCCAAATCCATTGCCGCCAGAGGAAGACAGCAGTTAACGGGCGGCCTCAGTCGGTCGCGCCGGCTTTGCGCAGGCGCGCTACCACCGCGCGGGCCCGCCGGTCCTGGGCCCAGCCCAGGGCGGAGCGGCCGGTAAAGTCGCGCTGGTCGACCTTGGCGCCGCCCGTCAGCAGTGCCTCGACCACCGGCAGGCTGCCGGTGCGGGCGGCTGCCATCAGCGGCGTGATGCCTTGCCGGTTGGCCCGATTCGGATTGGCCTTGCCGTCCAGCAGCGCGTGGGCGATGCCGGCGTCGCCGGTGTCCGCCGCCCAGAACAGCGGCGTGTTGCCGAGTGAATCGGCCTGGTCCGGTGCCGCGCCGAAATGCAGCAATTCGCGCACCAGCGGCAGCCTTCCGTCGGTGACGGCGATGGTCAGCGCGGTGTGACCCTCGGCATCCGTGGTGTTCGGCGCGGTGCCGCTCAGCAGCAGCGTGCGGACCTGGTCGACGTCGTTGGCCTGGACCGCCTGGATCAGGCTGGGCGCGTGGTGCAGCACGTCGATCTCGGCCGTGGCCGGGCCGCACAGGGTGAGGAATATCGCCGCAGCCGTTGCGATGCGCAGGCCTTGCTTCATCTCCGTTCCTCCCGGCAGCGTTCGCCATTCTGGGGCGCGACCCGGTTATACCCGTCGTGGTGCGACCGGGCCAGCGGTTGGCCCGGTCCGAGGCCTGGACTATCCTGCCGCCACGCGCCGCCCTGCCGAGCAGATGAGAGTTGCCATGACCGACGAACCATTGCCTTTGCCCAGCCTGCCCCGCCTCGGGCAGACCGCGCCGTCCTTCGAGGCCGAAAGCACGCATGGGCGCCTGGCGCTCGAGGATTTCCGCGGCAGCTGGGTCGTCCTCTTCTCCCACCCCGCGGATTTCACCCCGGTCTGCACCAGCGAATTCGTGGCCTTCGCCCGCATCGCCCCGGCGCTGAAGGAACGCGGCGTCGAACTGCTCGGCCTGTCGATCGACAGCATCTATGCCCATCTCGCCTGGACCCGGCGGATCGAGGAGCTGTTCGGCGTCAAGATCCCGTTCCCGGTGATCGCCGATGGCGACCGCAAGGTGGCCACGCTCTACGGCATGATCATGCCGGAACAGTCGGGCACCGAGACCAGCCGCTGCGTCTTCGTCATCGACCCGACCGGCGTGGTCCGGGCGATGATCTACTATCCGCTGACCACCGGCCGGAACATCGACGAGATCCTGCGTCTGATCGACGCGCTGCAGACCACCGACAAGCACAAGGTGGCGACGCCGGCCGACTGGCAGCCGGGCGGCAAGGTGATCGTGCCGGCGCCGCGGACCATCGAAGATGCGGAAGCGCGGGCCAAGGGCGGCTACGCCTACACCGATTTCTGGTATTGCGAGACCGAGGTCAAAGGCTGATCCCGGTCCGGCGCGATGGCCTGTATCAACCCCGACGGCACCCTGACCGAGGTGGCAAAGCGCAGCCTCACCCTGCTGTCCGCGCCGCACACGGTGGCGCAGCTGGCCGCGGCCGCCGGCCTGCCGGTGTGGCGGGTGCGGGCCACGCTGCGCGAGACCGGCCGGGCGAAGCTGGTGGCTTGCCTCGATCCCGCTGCGGCCGATCCGTCGTGGCAGCTGACCGAATTGGGCGCCGAAGCGCTAGAGCTGAGCCAGGATTGATCGCGCTTTACTGATGGATCACAATAAGATAAGGGTCTGCGTTGAAGCGCCATATGAGCTGGGACGCATTTCGGATTCTGTCGGCCCGGCTTCTGCGGTAGAGTGCGGGGCGATGGATCTGCGGGGGTAGCGATGAGGATGATGAAGGCTTTTGTGGCGGCTGCGTTGGCCGCGTTGGCGTTGGCAGCCTGCCAGGAGGCGCCGAAGCCGCCCCAGACGGGCGGCCTGTTCCCGGATGTCGGCAACTATCAGCCGGCCAATCTGCCGCCGAAGGCGCAGCTGACGCCGACGGAAGTGCGGTACGACCTGCTGGTCAAGCTGCAGACCGAGATGATGGTCACCGGCCTGAGCTGCAAGGAAGAGTTCAAGGATCCGATCATCTTCCGGACCTTCAGCCAGTGGGTGGTCAACAACGACGACCGCATCCTGGAAACCCAGGACAAGCTGGGCAAGCTGCTGGGCAACTACAACAAGGGCAACGGCGCGCGCCTGTTCGACACCTATCGGACCAAGATGGCGAACGACGAGTCCGGCCGGATGCAGCGCATGACCCAGACGGCCTATTGCCTGGCGCGCCAGGACCAGTTCGCCGAAGTGGTGAAGTACAATCCGCAGCAGCTCGACGACTACCTGAACAAGACCTACGACATGCTGCACACGCGCTACAACGAGGTCGGGTCGAAGACCCAGACCGCGGCGGCGACGGCGGCAACTCCGGCACCAGCCACAGCCAACAAGAAGCCGAAGAAGCCGTAAGGCCAGTTTTTCTTTTTTGCCGATCCATCCGAAAGGGGCCGCTCATGCGGCCCCTTTTTCGTAGGGGCGCGGTGATGCCCGGGCTCAGCCCAGGGCGCGGCCGCTCTCCGGGTCGAACAGGTGCAACTGGTCCTCGGTGATAGCAAGGGCCAGCCGGTCGCCGTTGCGCACCGGCGCCACGCCCGGCAGCCGGGCCAGCAGCACCACGCCGTCGCCCAGCCGGCCATGCACCACCGTGTCGGCGCCCAGCGCCTCGACCAGCTCGACCTCGATGCTCAGCCGGTGCTCGGGATCGGTCGGGCCGTCCAGCGCCATATGCTCCGGCCGGATGCCGGCCACGACCTTGCGGCCGGCCAGGCCGGCGGCGCGCCTTGTGGCGATGCGCTGGCCGCCGGGCAGGGTGACGCCGCCGCCATCCGCCGTCACCGTCGCCGCCAGGAAGTTCATCGCCGGCGACCCGATGAAGCCGGCGACGAACATCGATGCCGGCTGCAGATAGACCTCCAGCGGCGGGGCGATCTGCTCGGCCGCGCCGCCATTCATCACCATGATGCGGTCGGCCAGCGTCATCGCCTCGACCTGGTCATGGGTGACGTACAGGCTGGTGACGCCCAGCCGCGACTGCAGCCGCTTGATCTCGATCCGCATCTGGGTGCGCAGCTTGGCGTCCAGGTTGGACAGCGGCTCGTCGAACAGGAACACCGCCGGCTCGCGCACGATGGCCCGGCCCATGGCGACGCGCTGGCGCTGGCCACCGGACAATTGCCGCGGCTTGCGCTCCAGCAGGGCCGACAGCTCCAGCGTCTGCGCCGCGCCGCGCACCCGGGTGTCGATCTCGGCCTTCGACAGGCCCTGTATGCGCAGGCCGTACGCCATGTTGTCGTACACCGACATATGCGGGTACAGGGCGTAGTTCTGGAACACCATGGCGATGTTCCGGTCCTTCGGCTCCAGCCGGTTCACCACCCGCTCGCCGATCGCGATCTCACCGGCGCCGATGCTCTCCAGCCCCGCCACCATGCGCAGCAGGGTCGACTTGCCGCAGCCGGACGGGCCCAGCATGACCAGGAACTCGCCATCGGCGATGCGGCAGTCGATGCCCTTGATGGTCTCCTGCACAGCACCCGGATAGGTCTTGCGGACGCCGCGGATCTCGACGGTGGCCATGACTATTTCTCGCTCTCGATCAGGCCTTTCACGAACCAGCGCTGCATCACCACCACGACCACGACGGGGGGCAGGATGGCCAGGATCGTGGTCGCCATGACCAGGTTCCACTGGGTGTCGGCATCGGTGAAGGAGATCATCTTGCGGAGTGCGATGATGATCGTGTTCATCGAGTTGTCGTTGGTGATCAGCAGCGGCCAGAGATACTGGGTCCAGCCATAGATGAAGGTGATCACGAACAGCGCCGCGATGTTGGTCTTCGACAGCGGCAGCAGGATGTCGCGCAGGAAGCGCAGCGGCCCGGCGCCGTCGATCCGCGCCGCCTCGACCAGCTCGTCCGGCACGGTCAGGAAGAACTGGCGGAACAGGAAGGTGGCGGTGGCCGAGGCCATCAGCGGGATGGTCAGCCCGGCATAGGTGTCGATCATGCCGAGATCGACGATCACCTGGTAGGTCGGCACGATGCGCACTTCGACCGGCAGCATCAGCGTCACGAAGATCATCCAGAAGAACACCATCCGCAGCGGAAAGCGGAAGAACACGATGGCGTAGGCGGAGAGCAGCGAGATGGTGATCTTGCCGACCGCGATCGCCAGCGCGACGATGGTGGTGTTCAAGAGGATCCGGCCCATGCTGACGCTGCCGATCGACCGGGCGCCGCCGAACAGCGCGTCGCTGTAATTCTGCAGGAACTGGTCGCCCGGCAGCAGCGGCAGCGGCGGCGACAGGATCGCCTGGGTCGGGTAGGTCGAGGCGATGAAGGTGTAGTAGATCGGGAAGGCGACCAGCACGATCCCGACGATCAGGACGAAATGAGCGACCAGCCGGCCGAACGGGCGGTTCTCGATCATGAGTAATGCACCCGGCGCTCGACATAGCGGAACTGCACGAAGGTCAGCCCGATCACCAGCACCATCAGAATCACCGACTGCGCCGCGGAGGCGCCCATCTTCAAATTGACGAAGCCGTCATTGTAGACCTTGTAGACCAGGATCTCGGTCGACTTGCCCGGACCGCCGCCGGTCACGGCGTGGATGATGCCGAAGGTGTCGAAGAAGGCGTAGACCGAGTTCACCACCAGCAGGAAGAACGACACCGGCGAGATCAGCGGGAGGGTGATGGTGCGGAAGCGGTGGGCCGGCCCGGCGCCGTCGATCGCCGCCGCCTCGGTCAGGCTTTTCGGGATCGCCTGCAGCCCGGCCAGGAAGAACAGGAAATTGTAGCTGATCTGCTTCCATGCTGCGGCCGCCACCACCAGCACCATCGCCTGGCCGCCGTTCAGCAGCGGGTTCCAGTCGAAGCCCGCCTGGCGCAGCAGCACCGCCAGCGTGCCCATCGACGGGTTGAACAGGAACAGCCACAGCATGCCGGCGATGGCCGGCGCGATGGCATAGGGCGACAGCAGCAGGGTGCGGTACAGGCCCTGGCCACGCACCACCCGGTCGGCCATGACCGCGAGCAGCAGCGCGACCGCCAGCGCCGAGACCGCGACCGCGATCGAGAACACCGCGGTCACCTGCAGCGAGTTGAGATAGCCGGGGTCGGCCAGCACGCGGGCGAAATTGTCCAGCCCGACGAAGCGGCTTTTCAGCCCGAAGGCGTCCTCGCGCAGCATCGACTGGCGGATCGCCTGGCCTGCCGGCCAGAAGAAGAAGACCACGGTGATCGCGATCTGCGGCGCCACCAGCAGATAGGGCAGCACCGTGTTCGGGAAGATCGCGCGACGATTCATGCGTGCGGTGCCCTGGCGGTGGTCAAGGAGGAGGGGAGCGGGCCGGGTTCACGTCAGCGAACCCGGCCCATGACAGCCTTACTGCGCGGCGGCTTCCTTGATCGCCGCATTGGCCCGCTCGACCGCCTTGTTCAGCGCGGTCTTCGCGTCCTGCTGGCCGTTCAGCATCAGCTCCAGCTCTTCGTTGATGATGTCGCGGACCTGGGGCAGGTTCATGATCCGAACGCCCTTGGAATTCTCGGTCGGCGCCTTGCCCATCATCTGCAGGATCGGGATTTCGCGGCCCGGATTCTGGTCGTAGAAGCCGGATTTCTTGGTGGCCTCATAGGCCGCCAGGGTGACCGGCAGATAGCCGGACTTCTGGTGCAGCCGGGCCTGGATGTCGGTCTGCGACAGGAACTCGAAGAACTTGGCCACGCCCTTGTATTCGGCCTGCGGATGGCCGGCCAGGACCCACAGGCTGGCACCGCCGGGGATGGTGTTCTGCGGCGCGCCCGCGGCTTCGGGGTAATAGGGCAGGGCGCCGGTGCCGAAATTGATGCCGGACTTCACCACGTCGCCGAGCCCGCCCGAGGATTCGGTCAGCATGGCGCATTCGCCGCTGGTGAACTTGGTCTTGGCCTCGGAGGTGCGGCCGCCATAGGAGAACACGCCGGATTTCTGCAAATCGGCGATGGTCTGGAAGTGCCTGATATACAGGTCGCTGTTGATCAGCAGCTCCGGGTCCAGCCCGGCCAGGCCGTTCTGCTCGGTGGCATAGGGCACATTGTTCCAGGCGGCGAAGTTCTCCTGCTGGATCCAGGTCAGCCAGGTCGAGGTGAAGCCGCAGGGCCAGCCGGCGGCCTTGATCTTCTTGGCGTCCTCGAACAGCTCCGGCCAGGTCTTCGGCGGCGCGTTCTCGTCCAGCCCGGCCTTCTTGAAGGCGTCCTTGTTGTAATACAGGATCGGCGACGAGCTGTTGTACGGGAAGGACAGCAGCTGGCCATCGGCCGAGCTGTAATAGCTGACCACGCCGCCGAGATACTGCGACTTGTCGAAGGTGACGCCGTCGGCCTTCAGCACGTCGGCCACCGGGACAATGGCGCTCGAGGCGGCCATCATGGTGCCGGTGCCGGCGTCGAACACCTGCAGGATGTGCGGCGGCTGGCCGGCGCGGAAAGCGGCGATGCCGGCGTTCAGCGTCTCGGGATAGGTGCCCTTGAACACGGGCACGACCTTGTAGTCGGACTGGCTGTCGTTGAATTCCTTGGCCAGCGTCTCGACCACGTCGTTGTTGGCGCCGCTCATGGCGTGCCACCATTGAATCTCGGTGGCGGCAAGGGCCGGCAGGCTCAAGGTCAGGATCGCGGCGGATACCGTCGCGGCAAGTTGCAGTCTCATGGCGAAATCCCCCCAATGGTACCCGGCGCTCTTACAGGCGCGACATTGGCGAACCATGACAGCGGCATGAAACTTTTGCGACAGGTTTTCATATTCGCGCATCGATGCGCGTTTTCGCACTCAGGAACCCGGACCGGAGAGCGTCAGCGCGTGGTGCTGCGGGCCCGGCGCACCGCCTTTTGCCAGCCTTCATACAGCCGGGCGCGGGTGCCGGCCGGCATCGCCGGCTCGAACAGCCGGTCGCGCTGCCAGGCCTCGGCCACGCCGTCGACCGAGGGGTAGACCCCGGCGGTCAGGCCGGCGAGATAGGCGGCGCCCAGCGCCGTGGTCTCGATCACCTGCGGCCGCTCCACCGGGGTGTCCAGCATGTCGGCCAGCATCTGGCACAGCCAGTCATTGGCCACCATGCCGCCATCGACGCGCAGCGCCTTCGGCTTGGCGCCGCCATCGGCCGCCATCGCCTCCATCAGGTCGCGGGTCTGGAACGCCACCGCCTCCAGCGCCGCGCGGGCGATGTGGCCCGAATTCGAATCCCGGGTCAGGCCCAGGATCATGCCGCGCGCCTCCGGGTCCCAATGCGGCGCACCCAGGCCGGTGAAGGCCGGCACCAGGTAGACGCCGGCGGAATCCTCGACCGACCGGGCCAGGGTCTCGCTATCAGCCGCGGTCTTGATGATCTTCAGCCCGTCGCGCAGCCACTGGATGGTGGCGCCGGCGCTGAAGATCGCGCCTTCGATCGCATAGGTCGGCTTGCCGTCCAGCCGGTAGGCGGTGGTGGTCAGCAGCCGGTGCTTCGAGGTCCGCGGCTTGTCGCCGATGTTCAAGAGGGCGAAGCAGCCGGTGCCGTAGGTCGACTTCATCATGCCCGGCTTGAAGCAGGCCTGGCCGACCGTCGCCGCCTGCTGGTCGCCGGCCATGCCGGTGATCGGGATCGCCGCGCCGAACAGGATGCGGTCGGTGACACCGAACTCATGCGCGTTGTCGTGCACCTCGGGCAGCACCGCGCGCGGCACCCGGAACAGGGCCAGCAGCTCGTCGTCCCAATCCTGGGTCCGGATGTTGAACAGCATGGTGCGGCTGGCGTTGGTGGCGTCGGTGGCATGCACCCGCCCGCCGGTCAGCCGCCACAGCAGGAAGCTGTCGATGGTGCCGAAGGCCAGCTCGCCCGCCTCGGCCCGGCGTCTTGCGTCGGGCACGTTGTCCAGCAGCCAGGTCAGCTTGCTGGCGGAGAAATAGGCGTCGATGACCAGCCCTGTCTTGGCCTGCACCGCCTTCTCGTGCCCGGCCGCCACCAGCTCGCGGCAGAAGGCGGCGGCGCGGCGGTCCTGCCAGACGATGGCGTAGTGCAGGGCGCGGCCGGTCTGGCGGTCCCACAGCACCGTGGTCTCGCGCTGGTTGGTGATGCCGATGGCGGCGATGTGGTCCGCGGTCAGGCGTGCCCGGGCAATGGCGTCGCGGCAGGCCGAGACGGTGTCCGACCAGATCCCCTCCGGGTCGTGCTCGACCCAGCCATCGGCCGGATAGATCTGGCGCAGCTCGCGCTGCGCGGTGGCCACCGGCCGCCCCTGGGGATCGAACACGATCGCCCGGGTCGATGTCGTGCCCTGGTCGATCGCCAGGACATGCGTGCGACGCCGCATCCGATTCCCCTTCCAGGGCCATGCCCCAATGTTCGGTTCGCACTATCCGAAGCGCGTTTCCGAACGTCAATCGATCCACAAGCCGGCCGCGGCCGGGATCACTCCCCGTCCGCCTCCAGCGTCGCCACGTCGGGCGCATCCACCACCGCCCGGCACAGCCCCGACGCGAAGCCGGCGCGGGCCAGGACGGCCATGTCGCGCAGCCGGTGCGCCGCCCGGTCGGTCCCGGTCCGGAACGGCCCCAGCCGGCGGCGGCGCGCCAGCCGGATCGCCGCGGCCCGGTCCGGATCTGTCCCGGGGGCGCCGCCATACAGGGACAGGGCGTCGGCCGCAACAGTCTCGTCGATCCCGGCCTCGCGCAGCTTCATCCGGATCGCCCGGCTCGAGGTGCCACGCCGGGCCAGGCCGGCGATCCGCATCTCGGCGAATTGCGCGTCGTTCAGCAGCTGCGACGCCTCCATCCGCGCCAGCAGCGCCGTGATCCGCGCCGTCACGGCCTCGACATCGACGGTCTCGCCGGCCTGGACCGCGCGCCGGATCCGGCGCTGCAGCACCCGCCGCAACTGGCCGGTCGAGGCGGCATAGCGGCCAAGATAATCCAGCGCCGCGCGCTCCAGCGCGGCGGCGTCGAGGGCGGGGGGACGAGGGGGCTGACGAGGCGGGCGCGGCGGCATGGCGCGACACTGCCGTGTCCGGGCCGGCGCTGCCAAGCGCCGTCTGCATCCGAGGGGTGTCCGGGCCAACGGGGGTTTGCCCGTCCTTTCGTCGCCGGGTTATGGTCGCGCGCCCGCCGCCGCAGAGCCTTCATGCCCCAGCCCCGCATCATCGGCCGCATCAACTGGATCGGCCTGTGGACCCTCTATTCCAAGGAGGTCCACCGCTTCCTCAAGGTCGCGACCCAGACGATCGCCGCCCCCGTGATCACCACGCTGCTGTTCTATGCCATCTTCGCCCTCGCCTTGGGCGGGGTGACGCGGCAGGCAGCGGGTGTGCCGTTCCTGCAGTTCCTGGCGCCGGGGCTGATCATGATGGCGATGGCGCAGAATGCCTTCGCCAACACCTCCTCCTCGCTGATGATCGCCAAGATCCAAGGCAACATCGTCGACGTGCTGATGCCACCGCTGTCGCCGCTGGAGCTGACCATCGGCTATGTCGCTGGCGGCATCACCCGCGGCCTGCTGGTCGGCACGGTGACCTGGGTGGCAATCCGGATCTTCGTGCCGGTCGACCCGATCCATCCGGGCTTCGTGCTGTTCCACGCCCTCGCGGCCTCGATGCTGCTGGCGCTGCTCGGCGCCATCGGTGGCATCTGGTCGGAGAAGTTCGACCACATCGCCGCCGTGACCAACTTCGTCATCACGCCGCTGTCCTTCTTGTCGGGCACCTTCTACTCGCTCGACCGGCTGCCGGAATCCTGGCACTTCGTCGCCCATCTCAACCCGTTCTTCTACATGATC
>NZ_JBYRFX010000635.1:0-8883 GCF_057815775.1 Inquilinus sp. | reverse complement strand
GAGCAGCCATCTTGCCGTTCCTTCGCCCATCGGGAGACAGCCAGCTTCACCGCCATGCCTGCTCGCCGCGAAGCTGAGGCCAGATTCGGCAGCCAGGCGACCGAAGCCGCCTCCACCTTCACATCGCCGCCCGTCGGGCCTCGATCGCGTCCCACAGGATCGCCTCGATCTTCACCCCGTCGAGGCGGTTGATCTCGTGGATGCCGGTCGGCGAGGTCACGTTGATCTCGGTCAGATAGTCGCCGATCACGTCGATGCCGACGAAGATCTGGCCGGTGGCGCGCAGGTCCGGGCCGATGCGGGCGCAGATCTCGCGCTCGCGGTCGGTCAGCTCGGTCTTCTGCGCCCGGCCGCCGACATGCAGGTTGGCCCGCGCCTCACCCTCCGACGGCACGCGGCTGACGGCGCCGACCGGCTCGCCCTCGACCAGGATGATGCGCTTGTCGCCCTGCCGGATCTCGGGCAGGTAGCGCTGGATCATGATCGGCTCGCGGTACATCCGCTCATAGACCTCGAGCAGCGACACCAGGTTCTCGTCGTCCGGGCGGATGCGGAACACGCCGGCGCCGCCATTGCCGTACAGCGGCTTGACGATGATGTCGCCATGCTCGCGCCGGAAGGCCCGGATCTCGTCGCGGTCGGAGGTGATCAGCGTCGGCGGCATCAGGTCCGGGTAATGCGTGACCAGCAGCTTTTCCGGCGCGTTGCGCACCTCGCGCGGATCGTTCACCACCAGCACGCGGTCGGCGACATGCTCCAGCAGATGAGTCGCGGTGATGTAGCCCATGTCGAAGGGCGGGTCCTGGCGCATCAGGATGACGTCGACGGTGCCGAGATCGACCGTCTCCCATTCGCCGAAAGCGAAATGGTTGCCGCGCACCGCCTGGACCGTCAGCGGCCGGGCCTTCGCCGTCAGCCGGCCGTCGCGCAGGCTGAGCGCCCGCGGCAGGTAGTGCCACAGCCCGTGGCCGCGCGCCTGCGCCTCCAGCGCCATGGCGAAGGTCGAATCGCCTGTGATGTCGATGGTCTCGATCGGGTCCATCTGGATGGCGACGGCAAGGGACATGGCAGCCTCAGTTCAGGCTTGTGCGGAAGGATTGCAGCAGGATGGCGGCCTCGTGCCGCTGCGTCTCGGGCTCGCCCGGGGCGGAGACGTAGCGGTCGAGCGCGTCGATCGCGGCGTTCATGTTGCCGAGCCGGGCGTAGAGGATGCCGGCCTCGCGCAGCAGCGGCGCGTGCTGTGGCGCGAAGTGGCGCATGCCCTCGATCACGGCCAGCGCCTTGGCGAAGTCGCCGGCGCGGATGTGCCGGACCTTCAGGTTGTTCTGCAGCCGCAGCAGGATGTCGCGGTCCGACACCGGCTCGTAATGGTCCGGCGCCAGTTCGGCCCCGGCGTCAAGCACGGCCTTCAAGAGGTCGCGCAGCTCGCCCGGCCCGCGGCTCATGCCGGCATGGAACGGGTCGAGGATGGTGCGGGTGCCGGCGGCGTCGAGCCGGACCAGGAAATGGCTGGGGAAGTTCAAGCCCACCATGGTCCAGCCCTGGGCCCGGGCGACATGGAGATAGAGGATGCCGAGCGTGACCGGCAGGCCCTTCCGCCGGTCGATCACCCGCATCAGGTTCGCGTTCTGCAGGTCGTCATAGCTGTCGATGTCGCCGACATAGCCCCAGCGCTTGGCCAGCACCGCCGCCATCGCCTCGGCCGGCGTCATCTCCTCGACCGCCTTGGCCACGTCGGACACCAGCTGGGCCAGGTGCCGGCGATACCAGTCGAAGCCGACCCCGCGCGGCCGGTCGAGCGCCGCCAGCGCAAGCGCTGCCTCGGCGAGGTCGATGGCGTCGTCCGGCTGGGCGCCAGCACGGTCGAGAAGCGACTGGATCGTCGGGTCCATGATGCTGACTTAACCCGATCCCGCGACGGATGCCACTACCGATCGATCACGATCGATCATCGATCGATCTGCCACGCATCGGCAATGTGGACGGGCCAGCGCCAGGGCCGGATCACCACCAGATCGAAGCGCAGATCGTGACCCTGCGCATAGCGCGGCTGCTGCGCCAGGAACAGAGACGCCGCCCGCTGCAGGCGCTGCCGCTGGCGCGGCTGCAACGCCAGCAGTCCGGCGGCCAGGTCGGGCCGGGCCTTGACCTCGACGAAGGCGACGACCCTGCCCCGTTTGGCGACGATGTCGATCTCGCCCAGCGGCGTCTTCAGCCGCCGCGCCAGGATGCGCCAGCCCTTGGCGCGCAGCAGCCACGCCGCCACGCCCTCCGCCGCCTGGCCGAAGGCCTCGGCCCGGCGCCGGGCCGGATCCCGGGTGCGGTCAGTCCTCATCCGCCGTGAGGTCCAGCGCCAGGCGATAGACCTCGCGCTTCGGTTCCCCCGTCGCCGCCGTCACCGCCTCGACCGCGTCGCGCAGGCTCATGCTGGCCAGCGCCTTGCGCAAATGGCCGGCCAGGTCCGCCTCGGTCGGCCGCGCATCGGCGCCGGGCGGGCCGATCACGATGACGATCTCGCCCTTCGGCGGCCCGGCCTCGGCGTAATGCGCCGCCAGTTCCGGCAACGGCCCGCGCCGGACCTCCTCGAACAGCTTGGTCAGCTCCCGCGTCACCGCCGCCTCGCGGTCGCCCAGCACCGCGGCGAGGTCGACCAGGCACTCCGGCAGGCGGTGCGGCGCCTCGAACAGGATCAGCGTCGCCTTGATCGGCACCAGCTCGGCCAGGAAGGTCCGGCGCGCCGCGGATTTCGGCGGCGGGAAGCCCGCGAACAGGAACCGGTCGGACGGCAGGCCCGACAGCAGCAGCCCGACCAGCGGCGCCGAGGCGCCGGGCAGGCAGGTCACCATCAGCCCTTCGTCGCGCGCCGCGCGGGCCAGCTTGTAGCCGGGGTCGGAGATCAGCGGCATGCCGGCATCGGACACCAGCACCACCGCTTGGCCCTCGCCGATTCGGCGCAACAGCTGCGGCCGCATCTCCGCGGCATTGTGCTCGTGATAGGCGATCAGCTTGGTGGGGATGCCGTAAATCGACATCAACCGTCCCGTGGTCCGCGTGTCCTCGCAGGCGATCACATCGGCGCTGCGGAGCAAATCGAGGGCCCGGAGCGTTATGTCGCCGGCATTGCCGATGGGCACCGCGGTCAGGTACAGGCCCGGTGCCGGTTTACTCGGCGGCGCCGCGTCGGTAGGGTCGGCAGCATTCGGCCGTCGCTGCCCGGCGCCGGAGAAGTGTCGAGAGTGAGGGGGCGTCCGTGACAATACTGGCGACAGTCGGAGAAAGGTCCATGGGACAGGGCCGAGCGAGGCTGAAGCGCCTCATCCGGGTGGCGGGCGCCGCCACGATGGCCGCGGCGCTTGCCGCCTGCGCCCAGACCGTACAGAGGCCGGCCCCGGTCGCGCAAGCGCCGAGCTACACCGCGCCGACCCAGCCGACCCGCCCGAATGACGGCATCCTGCGCGTCGGCGTGCTGCTGCCGCTGACCGGCGGCTTCGGCGAGGTCGGCAAGGCGATGCAGAACGCGGCCCAGATGGCCGTGTTCGACACCGGCACCCAGGTCCAGCTGCTGCCCCGCGACACCGGCGACAGCGCCGCCAGCGCCGCCGCCGCCGCCCAGGCGGTGATCGCCCAGGGCGCCAACATCATCATCGGCCCGGTGCAGAGCCCGCTGGTCGCCGCCGTGGCGCAGCAGGCCCGCAGCGCCGGCATCAACGTCGTAGCGTTCAGCACCGACGCCAACCAGGCCGGCGGCAACGTCTTCCTGCTGAACTTCCTGCCGCAGGCCTCGGTCGACCGCGTCGTCGGCTACGGCGTCAATCACGGCCTGCGCCGTTATGCCCTGGTCGGCACCAGCAACCCCTATGGCCAGCTGATCGCCAAGGCCCTGGCCGACGCCACCGCCAAATACGGTGCCGAGGCGCCGGTGATCGACCTGACCGATCCGAAGGCGTCCGATGTGAGCTCGGTGACGCAGCGGCTGCAATCCACCCCGGTGGATGCCGTGCTGCTGACCGACACCGGCAGCCGTCTGAACAGCGTCGCCCCTGTTATCACCGCGTCGGGCAGCACCGCCAAGCTGCTGGGCACCGGCCGCTTCGACGACAGCACGGTCAGCCGCGAGCCGGCCCTGGCCGGCGCCTGGTATGCCGCGCCGGACCCGTCGCGCCGCGCGGATTTCGAAGCCCATTACACCCAGCAGTTCGGCGCGCCGCCGCCGCGGCTGGCGACGCTGGCCTATGACGCCATCGCGCTGACCGCTGCCCTGGCGAATCAGCCTGCCTCCGGCAGCAGCCCCTTCACATCGGTGGCGCTGCAGGACCCCAACGGCTTCGTCGGCATCGACGGCATCTTCCGCTTTGCCCCGAGCGGGCTGGTCGAACGCGGCCTGGCCGTGCTGGAGGCCCAGCCGGGCGGCCCGACGGTGGTCGATGCGGCACCGGACAGCTTCTCCGGCGCCGCATTTTAGGCTACGAACGGTATCACCGACGCCGACGGCGTCGTGATGCCGGGAGATGCCGATGACGATCGTTCAGCCGCACCGGCCGAACGAGCAGCCGGGCGGGGGTGACAATCCTCCGCACCCTCCCGTTGAAATCGAACTGAAGCTGTCCGCAGCGCCGGAGGATCTCGACCGGCTGCGCCGGGCCGAGCTGCTGGGGCGGATTTCGGCCGGGCCGGGCACGACGCGGTCGCTGACCTCGTTCTACTACGACACGCCCGACACCGCCCTGCTGCGGCGCGGCCTGACGCTGCGCGTGCGCCGCATCGGCCAGCGCTTCGTCCAGACCCTGAAGACCGAGCGCCAGGGCGACGGCCTGGCCCGCGGCGAGTGGGAGGTGGCGCTGCCGGCGATGAGCCCGGCGGTCGACGCCTTCACCGACCCAGCGGCACAGGCCCTGCTGGACGGCATTCCGGCGGCGGCGCTGTCGCATATCTTCACATCGCGCATCCAGCGCGAGATCCGGATCCTGTCCCTGCCGGACGCCGTGGTCGAATGCGCCTTCGACATCGGCACGATCGAGACCCGCGACGCCAGCGACCCGGTGGCGGAGATCGAGCTGGAGCTGAAGGACGGCCGGCCGGCGGCGCTGTACCGCCTGGGCCTGAGCCTGCTGGACGAGATCCCGCTGCGGGTCAGCGACGTCACCAAGGCGGAGCGGGGCTACCGGCTGGTGGCCCGCCGTCCGCCCGGCGTGGTCTATGACCCGAAGACGCCGCTGACCACCCGGATGACGGTGGATGAGGCGATCGCCGCCATCCTGGCCCGCTGCCTCAGGCATTGGACCGCCAACGAGGCGGCGGCGGAAGACGGCGGCGACCCCGGCGGCGTGCACCAGATGCGGGTGGCGCTGCGCCGGCTGCGGTCGGCCCTGGGCCTGTTCCGCAAGGCCGTCCCCTCGCCCACCCTCGACTGGCTGCGCGACGAATCGAAGTGGCTGGCCAGTGCGCTGGGGCCGGCGCGCGACTGGGATGTCTTCATCGGCGCCACCATCGAATCGCTCGATTCGCTGCGGCCGGACGACCCCGGTGTCGCCGCGCTGCGCGTGGCCGCGGTGCGGCAGCGGGAGGCCGCCTACGCCGCCGTTCGCGGCGCCCTGGCCGATCCGCGCTGCACCCGGCTGCACCTGACCCTCGGCGAATGGCTGGAGCGGCGCGGCTGGCGCGACCATGCCTCGACCGCAACGCTCACGGCGCTGGTCGAGCCGATCGACGGACTGGCCGGGCGGCTGATCGCCCGGGCGCACCGCAAGGTGCTGCAGCAGGGCCGGCATATGGCGCAGCTGGAGCCCGCACAGCGGCATGAGGTGCGGATCGCGCTGAAGAAGCTGCGCTATGCCATCGACTTCTTCCGGCCGCTGTATCCGGAGAAGCGCGCCAAGCCTTATGCGGCGCAGCTGTCCAAGCTGCAGGACGCCTTCGGCCATCTCAACGACGTCGCCACGGCGGAAGGGCTGCTGTCACGCCTGACCGATGATTCCGCCGACATGGCGCTGCACCGGGCGTCCGGCCTGGTGCTGGGCTGGCATGCCCGCGGCGGCGAGGCGACCGAGCCGCAGCTGCTGGCGCAATGGGAAGCCTTCCGCGCCATCAAGCCGTTCTGGACCGACACCAAACATTGAGGATGCCGGCATGATTTCGGTGCTCGTCGCCAACACCAAGGGCGGCTGTGGCAAGACCACGATCGCGACGACGCTGGCCTCGGCCTTCGCCGGCCAAGGCCACTTCACCGTCCTGGCCGATGTCGACCGGCAGCATTCCAGCCTGGACTGGACCAAGCGCCGGCCGGACAGTGCCGCGGCGCTGGCCGGGATCGACTGGGCGAAGGAAGAGTTCATCGTGCCGAAGGACGCCCAGCGACTGGTGATCGACGCGCCGGCCGCCCTGAAGATGAAGCAGGTCGAAGCCCTGGTGCGGATGGCCGACGTGATCGTGCTGCCGGTGCTGCCCTCCGCCTTCGACGAAGGTGCCACGCGGAAGTTCCTGGTGCGGCTGGAGGAGCTGAAGCCGATCCGCAAGAGCCGGGCCGCCGTCGCCATCATCGGCAACCGGATGCGGTCGCGCACCCGGGCCGCCGCCCAGCTGGACGCCTTTCTCGGCGGGCTGGGCCACACGGTGGTGTCGCGCATCCGCGACAGCACCGCCTACACCGAGGCGGCGGCCGAGGGCCTGAGCGTGTTCGATCTGCGGGGGCGCCGCGCCGAAGAGTTGCGGGATGACTGGGCACCGCTGCTGCGCCACATCGAGACGGTTGGCGACGCCGCCTGATCCGTCATCCGGCGGGCGCGGGCCGTGATGGGGCCAGGCCGTTCCGGCCTTACACTGTCATCGCAACTAAGACACCGTCATCGCGACCCCCCAAAGGGCGTGGCGCTCCAGAAATAGAGCCGCTGGATCGCCACGCCCCTTCGGGGCTCGCGATGACGGTTCAATAATCGACCATCAGTATATGACTCCGGCGGCAGCAAGACCTGCCGGCCGGACAGACAGAAATCTCAATGCCGTGCGTGGTGGTCGCGCAGCACATCCGCGATAAACGTGTTGGCGAGATCCGACGACGCTTCCGGATGGCGCCGGCGGAAGGCATCCAGGGCGGCGTCGCAGGCCGTCCATTCATCGGCGCCGGCGGCACGACGGGTCTCGTAGGCGGTGATGACGATGTCGCTGGTCGAAGGGATTACCTGACTCACGGAACCTCTCCCTACTGAAATGTCGATACCTGGGTCGGCGAAGAATTCGGCGGGTGAAGCTGTCAACACTGCACTGCACAAAATGTTCCCTGTCCAGCCGAATCTGGGGGAGCGGGCATGGCCGGTACAATGCTGAAATCAGGACGATTTTGATTAAAGCGCTATCGTCCGGTCGAGGGAGCAAATATCCGAAAGGATAGGGGCGGCCTCATGGCAACATCATGTCGTTTTACTATGATTTTATGCGCCACCCCCGGGCGATCAGTGCGACAGCACAGGCCCAGAGCATCGCTCCGCTCAATAGCAAAATCGCCAGGCTGCGACCGATCGTCTCCACGCCCACGCCATCGAAAGCGATGCGGGCGGCGTCGATCGCGTAATAGATCGGGTTCAGGGTCACCAGCACGGCGAGCGGCCCGGGCAGCAGGCCCACCGGGGCGAAGACGCCGGACAGGAAGGTGACCGGGATCAGCAGGAAGCCGAAGAAGGCGGCCGCCTGGTCCCATTTCTGCGCCCACAGCCCGACCAGGGTCCCGGCCGCGGCCAGCAGGAATGCGCCGAGCACCAGCACGATGCCGAGCAGCAGCGGATCGGCGATCGAGACATCGGCCGCCAGCAACAGGGCGGCGAGGCAGGGCAGCCCGGTGACGATGCCGGTGGCGGTGCCGGCCAGGGCGTAGGCGGCCGCGATCTCCCAGGCCGCGAGCGGCGGCATCAGGATGTCGCCGAGCAGCCGCTCCACCTTCAGGAAGGTCAGGCTGTAGACCGTGGTCTCGGCCGCGCGCAGCACCACGACATAGACCACCAGCCCCGGCGCCAGGAACGGCAGCAGCCCGCCCGGGCCGGCCCAGCCGACCGGGTCCGGCCCTGCGGCCAGCGCGAACACCGCGACATAGACCAGGGTCGAGAAGGTCGGCGCGACGATGGTTTCCGGCCAGTCCTTGAGATAGGCCCGGAATTCGCGCCGGAACAGGGTGGCGAGGCCGAGCCAGTGCACCGGGCCGTAATGCCGGATCGGGCGGGCGGCACCGGCCGGGCGCGCCATGGCCGTCAGGCCTTCAGCTTGTAGCCGGTGGCGAGCATGCGCAGCAGCAGCGCCGCCAGCGCCGCGTTGACCCCCAGCAGCACCAGGATGCCGGTGGCCAGCGTGCCGTCGCTGACGCCGATGAAGCCGTAGCGGAACCCGTCGATCATGTAGAAGAACGGGTTGAGATGGGCGACGAAGTGCCAGGATTCCGGCAGCCGGTCGAGCGAGTAGAAGGTGCCGGACAGGAAGGACAGCGGCGTGACCACGAAGTTGGTCACCGCGGCGATGTGGTCGAACTTCTCCTACCAGATGCCGCCGATGGCGCCGAGCAGCGCCAGCAGCATCGACGCCGCGATGGCGTGGAACAGGACGTAGCCGGGGTGGATCGGGTCGATCGGCACGAAGATCCGGATCGCCACCCAGGTCACCGTCCCGACCAGCAGGCCGCGGACGATGCCGCCGAGGACATAGCCGACGGCGAGTTCGGCCGGCGCCAGCGGCGGCATCAGCACGTCGACGATGTTGCCCTGGATCTTGGCGATCATCAGCGAGGAGGAGGTGTTGGCGAAGGCGTTCTGCGCCATCGCCATCATGATCAGCCCGGGCGCCAGGAACTGCAGGAACGGCACCCCCGCCGCCTGCCGCGTCACCCCGCCGAGGGCGAGGGCGAAG
>NZ_JBYRFX010000634.1:0-1639 GCF_057815775.1 Inquilinus sp. | reverse complement strand
ACCTGCAGGTCGCGGTGACCGGCGTGCTGACCACCGGCGACGGCCGGCCCGTGCTTGGCGAGTCCGGCCCGATCACCATTCCGCCGGCGGATTCCGTGCGTATCGCCGAGGATGGGGCGATCTGGATCGTGCCCACGGGCGGCGATGCCAGCCAGCCGCAGCAGGTCGACCGGCTGAAGCTGGTTTCGCCCGCCGGCTCGCGCGTGGCCAAGGCGCTGGACGGCCTCTTCCGGCAGATGGACGGCGGCACCCTGCCCTCCGACCCGCAGGCGCGGCTGATCCCCGCCAGTCTCGAAGGCTCCAACGTCAATACCAGCCAGACCCTGATCGACATGATCGAGGCGAGCCGCTCGTGGGACATGCAGCTGCAGCTCGTCACCCAGGCGCGCGAGATGGATACGTCCGCCGCCGATCTGATGCGCCTGCCGAACTAGCGCCACGACCCAAGGAGAAAAAAGATGTCCAATTCAGCCCTTCAGGTCGCCCGCACCGGGCTCGACGCCCAGTCCGAGCGGATGCGGATCATCGCCAACAACCTGGCGAACGTGAACACGACCGGCTTCCAGCGCGACCGCGCCGAATTCGCCACTCTGGCCTATCAGACGGTGACCGCCGCCGGCTCCCGTTCGTCCGGCGACAACCAATATGCGACCGGGCTCAATCTCGGCACCGGCGTGCGCATGACCGGCACTGGCCGCATCACCACCCAGGGCGCGCTCAGCACGACCAGCAATCCGCTCGATCTCGCGATCGAGGGGCAGGGCTATTTCCAGATCGCGCGCCCGGACGGCACCACCGCCTACAGCCGTGCCGGCAATTTCCATCTCTCCTCGGAGGGCAAGATCGTCACTTCGGACGGCCTCCCGCTCCAGCCGGACATCCAGATCCCGGACGGCGCCCAATCGGTCACGATCGGCACCGACGGCACCGTTTCGGTGACCATCGCCGGCACCGCCGAGGCCTCCGAGGTCGGCAAGATCGAGATCTCCCGCTTCATCAACCCGGCCGGCCTGCAGGCGCTCGGCAACAATCTCTACGGCGAAACCGCCGCCAGCGGCTCCGCCCAGACCGGACCGGCCGGCCTCGAAGGCCGCGGCTCGCTGCGCCAGGGCGCGCTCGAAGGGTCGAACGTCAACGTCGTCGAGGAGCTGGTCGACATGATCGAGACCCAGCGCGCCTATGAAGTGAATTCGAAGATGGTCCAGGCCACCGACGAGATGCTCCGCAACGCGAACCAGCAGCTTTAAGATGGGCAACGCATTCCTCATTGCCGCCTGTCTGTTCTGCTCGCATCGCCAGCCGCAGCCGGAATATACGCCGGCGCCGCCGCCGCCCGTCGCCAACGGCGCGATCTTCCAGCCCGCGAACGGCTATGCGCCGCTGACCAGCGGCCAGCGCGCCGCCCAGGTCGGCGACATCATCAGCGTCGTCCTCGTCGAGCGGACGCAGGGGACGTCGTCGAGCACCTCGGCGACCGACCATGACGGCAGCATCGGCCTCAGCCCGCCGACCACCGGGCCGCTGTCGCTCTTCTCCGCGACCGACGCCGCGATCGGCGGCAATTCGACCTTCAGCGGCCACGGCCAGACCGGCCAGTCCAACAGCCTGGTCGGCGAGATCAGCGTCGTCATCTCCGAGG
>NZ_JBYRFX010000633.1:0-3980 GCF_057815775.1 Inquilinus sp. | reverse complement strand
TCCATCGCCAGCAGCAGGTCGAAGCGGCGGAAATCCACCCGCTCCAGCTTGCGGGCGCGCAGCGGCAGCAGGTCATAGCCGCGCGAAGCCGCGGCCCGGATTGCCGGCGGATGCGGCGGCTCGCCGGCATGAAAACCTTGCAGGCCGGCGCCGTCGACCGTGTGGTCGAGCCCGGCGGCGGCCAGCTTGGCCCGCATCACCGCCTCGGCGGTCGGCGAGCGGCAGATGTTGCCGGTGCAGACGAACAGGATGCGCATGCCGCCTGGATAGTCGGCGCGACCCCAGGCGGCAAGACATCCGATGCAGAGATCGTTTGAGAATGCGCTGGTGTGAGTCGGCTGGTGGTGGCTTCGAGAACCGGCGCGCAGCGGACGTTTGGATCCGTGAGCACCGGAAGCGGAGAAGCCGCCACCAGACGGCCGCACCAGTGGCGTTATCAGACGGTCTCTACAGGCCGACGCCCTTCATGCCCTCTTCGGAGTAGCGCTCGCCGGCGATCGCATCCGGCGCGAACAGGGCGTCCAGCGCGGCCACCTGCCCCGCCGTCAGCCGGATCGCGGCGGCCCCGGCATTCTCGGCGAGATAGGCGGGGCGCTTGGTGCCCGGGATCGGCACGATGTTGTCCTGCCGGGCCAGCAGCCAGGCCAGCGCCACCTGGGCCGGCTTGGCGCCCAGACCGGCGGCAAAGTCGCCCAGCGCCTCGGCCAGGCGCCGGTTCTGGACCAGCGCGCCATCGGCGAAGCGCGGATTGATGCGGCGGAAGTCGTCCGCGGCCAGGGCCGAGGTGTCGGTCACGGCACCGGCCAGGAAGGCGCGGCCGAGCGGCGAATAGGCGACGAAGCTGGTGCCGAGTTCACGGCAGGCCGCGAGCACCCCGTTCTGCTCGGGATCGCGGGTCCACAGCGAGTACTCGCTCTGCACCGCCGCGATGGGATGCACCGCATGGGCCCGGCGCAACGTCTCGGCCGACACTTCGGAGAGGCCGATCTGCCGCACCTTGCCGGCCTGCACCAGCTCGGCCATGGCGCCGACCGCATCCTCGACCGGCACGTCGGTGTTGCGGCGATGCATGTAGTAGAGGTCGATGACATCGGTGCCCAGGCGCGTCAGCGAGGCCTCGGCCGCGGCCTTGATATACGCCGGCGAGTTGTCGACCCGCCGTTCATACTGGCCGGACGCCCGCACGATGCCGAATTTCGTGGCCAGCACCACCTGGTCGCGCCGGCCCTTCAGGAAGCGGCCGATCAGCTCCTCATTGTGGCCCGAGCCATACATGTCGGCGGTGTCGAAGAGGTCGATGCCGTGATCCAGCGCCGCCGCCAGCGTGTCGAGCGACTGGGCGTCGTCGCGCGGCCCATAGAATTCGGACATGCCCATGCAGCCGAGGCCGATGGCGGAGACGGTGGTGCCGTCCTGGCCGAGAGAGCGTCTGTCCATGGTTCTTCTCCTTGGCTTTCCGAAGCCGCCGGTCGTGCTGACCGCTGCGGCACGCAGGAGAGATAGGGGTTGGGCGATCGTGCGATAACCCATAGATATACGCACGAGCTGATGAGTGAGATTCAGCAATGCTTCGCCCCGACCTTCCCGACCTGGCCGCCTTCGCCGCGGTGGCGCGGCACCGCAGCTTCCGCCGCGCGGCGATCGAGCTGGGCCTGTCCGCCTCGGCCGTCAGCCATGCCATCCGTGGGCTGGAGGAGCGGCTGGGCGTGCGGCTGTTGAACCGCACCACCCGCAGCGTCACGCCGACCGAGGCGGGCGAGCGGCTGCTGGCCCGGCTGGAGCCCGCTTTCCGCGACATCGAAGGGGCCGTCGGCGAGATCGACCAGTTCCGCCGCCAGCCGGCGGGATCGCTGAAGATCACCACCTCGATCCCGGCGGCGGAGTTGATCCTGGCGCCGATGGTGGCCCGTTTCCTGGAGGCCTATCCCGAAATCCGGCTGGAGATCGCGGTCACCAGCGCCCTGGTCGACATCGTCGCCGGCAGCTTCGATGCCGGCATCCGCCTGGGCGAGCAGCTGGAGCGCGACATGGTGGCGGTGCGCTTCGGCGGCGACCAGCGGATGATCGTGATCGCGGCCCCATCCTATCTCGCGCGGCGGCCACCGCCGCAGACGCCGCGCGACCTGACGGAGCACGCCTGCATCGGCTACCGCTTCCCGAGCGGCGTGGTCTATGCCTGGGAGTTCGGGAAAGACGGCCGGGAGCTGTCGGTCAGCCCGGAAGGGCCGCTGATCGTCAACGACCAGCGGCTCCTGATCCGCTCGGTGCTGGACGGCGCCGGGCTGGGCTTCATGTTCGAGGGCATGGTCGCGGCGGAGCTGGCGGAGGGCCGGCTGGTGCCGCTGCTGGAGGACTGGTCGCCGCCCTTTCCGGGATTCTTCCTGTATTATCCGCGCCAGCGCCAGATGCCGGCGGCGCTGCGTGCCTTCGTCGACTTCGTCCGCGCCGACAATCTGGCCGCCAGCCGGCACTGACGCGCTATCGCGTCGAAGTGAGGGAGGGGACGATGGATGGCGAGTCGGCGGTGATCCGGCGCACCAGCGGCGGACCGGTCACGCGGTCCCGGCTGCGCGCCGGGTTGGCGGCGCTGGGCGTCCGTGCCGGCGACCGGTTGCTGGTCCACAGCGCGCTGTCGGCGCTGGGCTTCGTCGCCGGCGGATCGCAGGCGGTGGTCGAGGCGCTGATGACCGCCGTCGGCCCGGCCAGGCTGCTGGTCATGCCGGCCTTCACCAGCGGGCTGTCCGACCCCGCGGATTGGCGGGCCCCGCCTGTGCCGGCGGACTGGATCGAGCCGATCCGGTCGGAGATGCCGGTCTATGATCCCCGCCTGTCGCCGTCGCGCGGCGTCGGCGTGATCGCCGAGACCTTCCGCACCGCACCCGGCGTGGTCCGCAGCGCCCACCCCCAGGTGTCCTTCGCCGCCTGGGGTGCGGGGGCCGAGGCCATCGTTGGGCCGCATCCCCTTGAAGCGTGGCTGGGCGAGGGATCCCCGCTGGCCCGGCTGTACGAGGCGGAGGCCCGCGTGTTGTTCCTGGGGACGGGCTACGCCACCTGCACGTCGTTCCACCTGGCCGAGCACCGGGCAGGTCGGCTCGCCACCCTCCGCAGCGGCCTGCCCGCGCTGGTCGACGGCGAGCGGCGCTGGATCACGGTCGACGCGCCCGATTATGACACCGATGATTTCGAGGCGATCGGCGCCGAGCTGGACCGCCAGCCGGACCTGGGCAGCCGCGGATTGGTCGGCATGGCCGATTGCCGCCTGCTGCCCCTGCGCGGAGTCGTGGACGCTGCGGTGAAGTGGATGCGCGGGCGCCGGTGACGCCCGCGCCATCCCTCAATCGCTGACCGGAATTACCGAGCCCTGGTAGCGGTCGCGGATGAACTTCGCCACCGCCGGCGAGGTCAGGACCTGCGACAGCCGCTTGATCCGCGGGTCGTCCGCCAGCTTCGGCCTGGTCACCAGGATGTTGGCGTAGGGGTTGCCCTCGGCCTTCTCCAGCCCCAGCGCATCCTTGGCCGGAGTCAGCCCGGCTTCGAGCGCGTAATTGCCGTTGATGACAGCCAGGTCGACATCGTCGAGCGCCCGCGGCAGCAGCGCCGATTCGACCTCCAGCACCTTCAGGTGCTTCGGGTTGCCGGCGATGTCGGCCGGCGTCGCCAGCTGTTTGTCCGGCTCGGCGAAGCCGGCCTTCAGGGTGATCAGCTTCTGGTCCTGCAGCAGGTAGAGGGCGCGGCTGAGATTGGTGACGTTGTTCGGCACCGCCACCGTGCCGCCATCCGGCACCTCGGCGAAGCTCTTGTGCCGGCGGGAATAGACGCCCAACGGCTCGATATGCACGGTCGCGGCGACGGCGAAGGTCTGGCCCAGCGCCTGTTCCTGCGATCGCAGATAGGGCACGTGCTGGAAATAGTTGGCGTCGATGTCGCCATGCGCCAGCAGCTCGTTCGGATTGACGGCGGTGCTGAGCTCGATGATCTCG
>NZ_JBYRFX010000632.1:0-10923 GCF_057815775.1 Inquilinus sp. | reverse complement strand
GACTTGATCACGAACTGGATCGGCGGGCCGCCGCTGGAGCCGGGCAAGGCCGCCGGCTGGATGGCGAAGCCCTGGATGCCGGCGATGCCGTCGAGCATGCCCTGCATCTGCTGCTGCAGGTCCTTGGCGCTGCGCGTGCGCTGGTCCCACGGCTTGAACGCCATGCCGGCGAAGCCGCTGGACAGCGACCCGCTGCCGTTGACGGCGAAGATCGCATCGCCCTCGGGGATCGATTTCAGATCCTGGATCAGCTTGTCGCTGAAGCGGTTCATGTATTCGAGGTTGGCGTAGCGCGGGCCGTCCAGGATCATGAAGGCGACGCCCTGGTCCTCTTCCGGCGCCAGCTCGCTCGGCGTCTTCAGGAACAGGAAGACCGAGGCGGCGAGCAGCACGATGGCCAGGAAGGCGGTGACCGGCCGGTAGTTCAGGGAATGGTGCAGCCGGCGGCCGTACCAGCCCTGCAGCCCGGTGAAGAACCGGTCGACCGCCAGCTGGAAGCGGCCGACGCCCTGGCCGTGCGGCTTCAAAAGCTTGCTGGTCATCATCGGCGACAGCGTCAGCGCGATGATGCCGGAGATGATGACGGCGCCGGCCAGGGCGAAGGCGAATTCGCGGAACAGCGCGCCGGTCAGCCCGGTGGCGAAGCCGATCGGGGCATAGACCGCGGCCAGGGTGATGGTCATCGAGATCACCGGCCCGGCGATCTCGGCCGCGCCCTGCAGCGCCGCCTGGCGCGGCGTCAGCCCGTCCTCGATATGGCGGTGGATGTTCTCCACCACCACGATCGCGTCGTCGACCACCAGGCCGATGGCCAGCACCATGGCCAGCAGGGTCAGGGTGTTGATCGAATAGCCCAGCGCGTACAGGCAGAACAGCACGCCGACCAGCGACAGCGGGATGGTGACGACCGGGATGATGACGGCGCGGAACGACCCCAGGAACAGCAGGATGACGATGACGACGATCACCACCGCCTCCGGGATCGTCTTGCCGACCTCGATGATCGAGGATTTGATGAACTCGGTGGCGTCGTAGACGATCTCGCCATGCATGCCTTCCGGCATCTGGCGGACGATGTCGGCCATCACCTTGCGCACATTCGCCGCCGTGGTCAGCGGGTTCGCCGCCGGCGTCGGGTTGATGGCGACGAAGATCGCTTCCTTGCCATTGAAGGTCACCCGCGAATCATAGCTTTCGCTGCCCAGCCCGACCCGGGCGACGTCCTTCAGCCGGGTGATGGCGTCGCCGTCGGACCGCACCACCAGGTCGCCGAAGGCCTCGGCGGTGCGCAGGGTGGTGTCGGTGCGGATGGCGAAGGTCACCAACTCGCCCTCGGTGCGGCCCGGCGCGGACTGGAAATTGTTGGCCTGGATCGCCGTCACCGCTTCCGCCGCCGTCACCTTGCGCGCGGCCAGCTTGACCGGGTCGAGCCAGACCCGCATGGCGAAGCTCTTGGCGCCCAGCATCTGCGCGTCGGCCACGCCGTCGGTCGTGGCCAGCTGCGGCTGGACCACGCGGGTGATGTACTCCGTCACCTCCTCCGGCGACATCTGGGCGCTGTCGAAGGCGATGTACTGGATGGCGAATTCGTCGCCGGTGCCCTTCACCACCACCGGGTCCTTCGACTCGGTCGGCAGGTCGTTGCGCACCTGCTGCACCTTGGTCAGCACCTCGGTCAGCGCCGCGTCGGGATTGGCGTTGAGCCGCATATGCACCGAGACGGTGCTGACGCTCTGGTCCGAGGACGAGGTGACGTAGTCCAGCCCTTCGGTGCTGGTCACGGCCTGGGCGATCGGGGTGGTGATGAAGCCCTGGATCAGGTCTGAGCTGGCGCCGGGATAGCTTGTGGTGACGGTGATCACCGTCTCCTCGGTCTTCGGGAACTGGCGCACCGCGAGGTTCGCCAGCCCCTGCAGGCCGAGCAGAAGGATCATCAGGCTGATGACCGATGCCAGCACCGGCCGCCGGATGAAGATCGACGTGAAATTCATGGGGCGAGCTCCGTCGCGGCGCGGATCAGGAGGCCGTCGGCAGGCGGCTTGCCGTCGGGTCGACCGTGTTGTCGATCTTGACCGGGTACTGGTTCTGCAGCTTCAGCTGGCCCGAGGTCACGACCTGGTCGCCCGGCTTCACCCCCTCCAGAATCTCGGCGATGTTGCCCTGGCGCTGGCCGACCCGGACGAAGACCTGCTCGACCACCAGCTGCGGCCCGGCCGGAGCCTCGCCCTTGGCCGCGTCGCCGGCGGGTGCGGGCGCCGCGGCGGGCGTCTGGCCGGCCTCGGCCTTCTTCTCGCGGATCACGAAGACGGTGTCGCCGTAGAGGCTGTAGGTGATCGCGGTCTGCGGCACGGTCACGATGTCAGGCCGCTCGGGCAGGATCAGCCGGACATTGGCGAAGAAGCCGGGGCGCAGCTTCAGATCGGCATTGTCGATGGTCGCCCGCACCTTGAGCAGCCGGCTGGTCGCATCGACCACCGGCTCGATGCCGGTGACCTGGCCGTGGAACACCTGGTCCGGGAAAGCATCGGCCCGCACCTCGACCTTCTGGCCCTGGGTGACGCGGCTGAACGACTGTTCCGGCAGGGTGAAATCGGCATAGACCTGGTCCAGCCGCTGCAGCGTCACCAGCGCGTCGCCGGCCGCGACATAGCGCCCGACATCGATCTTGCGGATGCCGATGATGCCCGGGAAGGGCGCGGACACCGCCTTCTTCTCGATCATCGCCTGGGCGCGGGACAGCTGGGCCTGCGCCCGGAGCAGGTCGGCATCGGCGGCGTCGAGATCGGATTGGGGGGCATTGCCGCTGGCGCGCAGTGCCGATTTCCGTTCCAGCGTGCGCTGCGCCAGGTCGATCGAGGCCTGGTACAGCCGCACATCGGTCTGGTCGACCGTGTCGTCGAGCTGCACCAGCAACTGGCCGATCTTGATCGCGTCGTTCGGCTTGAACCCGATCGACTTGACCATGCCGGGCACTTCCGAGGCGACATCGACGCCTTCAGCGGCGGAAATGGTGCCGATGCCTTCGAGATAGTCGGTCCAGGTCCTGGCCTCCACCTTGGCGGCGGAGATGGTGACCGTCGGCAGCTGCTGGTTGGCGAAGAATTCGGCCACGCCCTTGTCGCGCATGACATTCATGCCGACAAGCGCACCGACGACGAGGACCAGAGCGATCCCGACCAGAATGAAACGGAGGATCATGCGGAAACCTGTCTCCTGGCAACCGATCCGTCATATCGGGCCGAGCAAGAATCGGAAAGGCCGCGCAACATACACTAGACTGTTACAGGCGACATAATCCCAAACATCCATGCATGCACGGCATGGGTAACCGACCTAGCCCCGCGTCAATCGCATCCGTCTTTGTCCCGCCCATCGGCCTTCGCTTTCATCGCGCTGCATTGGTCGGCCCCCTGCCGCCATCGCACTCATCCGCGCCGCGGCTTGGCCTTCGCATCCATCGCCACACCGACTAAGGTGCCGGACGGAGACAGGACGGACCCGCCCCCATGCAAGTCTATCTGCCCATCGCCGAGGTGTCGGTGAACGCCCTGCTGATTCTCGGCATGGGCGGGCTGGTCGGCTTCCTGTCCGGCCTGTTCGGCGTCGGCGGCGGCTTCCTGATGACGCCGCTGCTGATCTTCATCGGCATCCCCCCCGCGGTCGCGGTCGGCACCCAGGCGAATCAGCTGGTCGCGGCCAGCGTGTCCGGCATGCTGGCGCATTGGCGGCGCGGCAATGTCGACGTCAAGATGGGGCTGGTGCTGCTGGCCGGCAGCACCGTCGGCAGCGTGCTCGGCGTCTGGCTGTTCGGCGTGCTGAAGGCGCTGGGCCAGATCGACCTGGCGATCAACCTGTTCTACCTGTTCTTCCTCGGCTCGGTCGGCGCGCTGATGCTGATCGAGAGCCTGCGGGCGATGCTGCGCTACCGCCGCACCCCGGGGCAGCGGCGCAAGCTGCACAAGCATGGCTGGTTCCACGGCCTGCCGTTCAAGACCCGGTTCCCGAAGTCGCGGCTGTACATCAGCGCGCTGGCGCCGCTGGCGATCGGCGCGCTGGGCGGCTTCCTGACCGCAATCATGGGCATCGGCGGCGGCTTCATCCTGGTGCCGGCGATGATCTATCTGCTGGGCATGCCCGCCTCGCTGGTCGCCGGCACCTCGCTGTTCCAGATCATCTTCACCACCGCCCTGGTCTGCTTCCTGCAGGCCTTCCAGAACCAGACGGTGGACGTGCTGCTGGCGCTGCTGCTGCTGGCTGGCGGCGTGATCGGCGCCCAGTTCGGCACCCATGCCAGCGGCAAGCTGCGCGGCGACCAGGCCCGCGCCCTGCTGGCCACGCTGGTGCTGATCATCTGCATCAAGGTCGCCTTCGACCTGTTCGGGACGCCGCCCGACCTGTACTCCGTCGCCATGCGCCGGGGGGGCTGACCGTGCTGCGCCTGCTGTTCGTCCTCCTCGCCGCCTGGGCCGCGGCCCTGGCCCTGCCCCGCGACGGCCGGGCGCAAGACCTGGTCGCCGACCTGTCCGACCATTCGATCGCTATCAACACCGGCTTCACCGGCACCAAGGTGCTGCTGTTCGGCGCCACCGAGGGCGACGGCGAGGTCGCGGTGGTGGTGCGCGGCCCGGTCGACAAGGCCACGGTCCGCGCGAAGGACCGCGTCGCCGGGATCTGGATCAACCAGGACAGCATGAGCTTCAACGGCGTGCCCGGCTTTTACGCCGTCGCCTCGAGCAAGCCGATCGAGGAGCTGGCGCCGCCCAATGTGCTGGACCGCGTCGGCATCGGCCTGAAGCACCTGCAGCTGCCGACGGCCGATGCCAACGACCGCGGGCCGGAGGTCGTCGACGATTATCGCGACGCCCTGATCCGCGGCCTGCAGCACCGCGGCCTGTACGTCACCGAGACGGGCCAGGTCAGCTTCCTGGGCGGGCGGCTGTTCCGCACCCGCATCGATTTTCCGGCCAATGTCCCGACCGGCCAGTACCAGGTCGAGGCCTACCTGTTCCGCAACGGCCAAGTGGTCGATGCCCAGACCACGCCGCTGATCGTCGGCAAGGTCGGGCTCGGCGCCGAGATCTATGATTTCGCCCAGCACGAGGCCGCACTGTATGGCCTGTGCGCCATTCTCATTGCCGTCGCCGCCGGCTGGCTGGCCAGCGTCATCTTCCGCCGCGGCTGACAGATGCTGAACCCCGTCTCCACCCAACCACCTCCGCCCGCTCACCTACCTCCGAGGGTGCCATGACCGACAACGCCCCAGAGACCCCCCAGAAAGAAATGCCGCGCATCTTCCTGGTCGTCGTCGACAATTCCGACGAATGGCGGTCCGCGCTGCGCTATGCCTGCCGCCGGGCACAGCACACCGCCGGGCGGGTCGCCCTGCTGCACGTGCTGGCGCCGAGCGAGATCCAGCATTGGGGCGCGATCGAGGACGTGCTGCGCGAGGAGGCCCGGCAGGAGGCCGAGCAGCGGCTGCAGCGGGTGGCGCGCGAGGTTAACCAGCTGACCGGCACCATCCCGATCCTCAACATCCGCGAAGGGTCGCCGCGCGACGAGCTGATGGCGCTGATCGCCGAGGAGCCGTCGATCTCGGTGCTGGTGCTGGGCGCCGACACCGTGTCGTCCAGCGGCCCCGGCCCGCTGATCCAGTATTTGACCACCGGCCGCAGCATGGCGAAGCTGCGGGTGCCGCTGACCATCGTCCCCGGCAACCTGTCGACCGATGCGATCGACGCCCTGACCTGAGGCCCGGCACGGCTTGACGGCGCCCGCCGGCGGTGGCATCCGAGCCGGGACGGGCGCGGCGCGCCTTCGACGATATCGAGACATGGACGAGCCTGACAGTCGTCCCGCCAGGGACATGATCGAAGCCCATCGGCGGCCCGCCGGGGTCCCGACCAGGAACGGACGGCCGGGTGCCGGGCCGGCCGGGGAGCCCCGCTAGGCAGCGGCGAGGCATCTTCGGCCCGGTGCGGCGCACCGGCCCGCAAAGGATGCACCGCGATGCTGCGTGTCTATACGCTTGCCAACGCCCGCTTCGAACCGATCGATCCGTCCGCCGGCGCGCCCTTCCCACCCGACACGGTGTGGATCGACCTGTTCAACCCGACCCAGGACGAAGAGCACTTCTCCGAAAAGCAGCTCGGCATCTTCCTGCCGACCCGTGAGGAGATGCAGGAGATCGAGGCGTCGAGCCGGCTGTACCAGGAAGACGGCGCGATGTTCATGACCGCGAGCGTCCTCTACGCCACCGAGACCGACGCGCCGGGCACCGCCCCGATCACCTTCGTGCTGAAGGGCCAGACCCTCATCACCATCCGCTATGCCGAGCCGAAATCCTTCGCCGGCTTCATCGCCCATGCCGAACGCCAGCCGATGCTGTGCCCGACCGGCTCGGCCACGCTGATCGGCCTGCTGGAAGCGATCGTCGACCGCACCGCCGACATCCTGGAGCGGGTGGCGTCCGAGGTCGACGCGCTGTCGCAGCGGATCTTCAAGGTCCACGAGGCGGTGCACAAGCGCACCACCAACGAGGAGCTGGAGGCCAATCTGAAGCTGATCGGCCGCAGCCAGAACCTGGTGTCGAAGGTGCGCGAAAGCCTGGTCAGCCTGGCGCGGCTGCTGAGCTTCCTCTCGGTCGGCGACGCCACCAAGGACAAGGCGTTCCGGACCCATCTGAAGAGCCTGAGCCGGGACGTGCTGTCGCTGACCGACCACGCCACCTATCTCGGCAGCAACATCACCTTCCTGCTCGACGCCTCGATGGGCATGATCAATATCGAGCAGAACGCGATCATCAAGATCTTCTCGGTCGCCGCGGTGGTGTTCCTGCCGCCGACCTTGGTCGCCAGCATCTACGGCATGAACTTCACCAACATGCCCGAGCTGCAATGGCTGTTCGGCTATCCCTGGGCGATCGCGCTGATGATCCTGTCCGCGGTCCTGCCCTATCTCTGGTTCAAGCAGAAGGGCTGGCTGTAGGCGCAGCCATCTCGCATCCCGGCGCGATCACGGATATCGTTATCGGATGATCCATACCCATCCGATATGCCGATGATCGAGCTGCGCCATCTTCGCTACTTCATCGCCGTGGCCGAGGAAGGGCACATCACCCGGGCGGCGGAACGGCTGGGCATCCAGCAGCCGCCGTTGAGCCAGCAGATCAAGGCGCTGGAGCAGGAGCTGGGCGTGACCCTGTTCCGCCGCCTGCCCCGCGGCATGCAGCCGACCGAGAGCGGCCTGGCCCTGCTGGCCGAGGCTCGGGCGATCCTGGCCCATCTCGACCGGGCGCTGGAGGGGGTGCGCCGGACGGCCCGCGGCGAGGAGGGGCGGATCGCCATCGGCTTCACCAGCTCCGCCGCCTTCCATCCCTTCGTGTCCGCCGCCATCCGCGGCTTCCGCGAGGCGGCGCCGCAGGTCGCGCTGGCGCTGGAGGAAAGCAGCACCGGCGAGCTGGTCGAGGCCCTGCGCGCCGAACGGCTGGACGCGGCCTTCATCCGCTCCCCGATCGGCGAGGCGTCCGACCTCGTGGTCGAGCCGCTGCTGGACGAGGAGATGCGGGTGGTGGTGCCGGCCGGGCACGCGCTGGCGGCGGGCCCGGCGGTGATCCCGCTGTCCGCCCTGGCCGAAGCCCCCTTCGTGCTGTATCGGCGGCCGAGCGGGCCGGGCCTCTATGATTCGATCATCGCCGCCTGCCGCGCCGCCGGCTTCAGCCCGCGCATCGTACAGGAGGCGCCGCGGATGGTATCGACACTGAGCCTGGTCGAGGCCGGGCTGGGCGTCTCGATCATCCCGGCGTCGATGTGCCGGCTGGACACCGGTGGCGTCGCCACCCTGCGCCTGGCCGACCGACCGGCCCTGACCGCGCCGCTGCACCTGGCCCGCCGCGATGTCGAGCCGCTGGGCGCGACCCGGCGCTTCATCAAGCATGTCCGGCGGATGGAGCGGGGCTGAGAGACCTCTACCGGGAGAAGCGCTTGGCCCCGGCGACGCACAGCACCACCGCGGCGGCGCAGCCCAGCAGCGGCAGGCCCACCGGTTCGTGCAGCAGCGCCGCGGCCAGGGCCAGGCCGAAGAAGGGCTGCAGCAGCTGCAGCTGGCCGACCGCGGCGATGCCGCCCTGGGCCAGGCCGCGATACCAGAAGATGAAGCCGATCAGCATGCTGAACAGCGAGACGTAGCCCAGCGCCGCCAGCGCCGGCCAGCCGATCGCGGCCCAGGAGCCCGGCAGGGTCAGCAGCGTCGCCGGCAGCGACAGCGGCAGCGAGATCAGCAGCGCCCAGGAGATCACCTGCCAGCCGCCCAGCCGGCGCGACAGCCGGGCGCCTTCGGCATAGCCCAGGCCGCAGACAACGATCGCCGCCAGCATCAGCCCGTCGCCCAGCGGGGAGGCGTCGGCCCCCTGCCGCAGCGCATAGGCCGCGACGATCGCGGCGCCGAGCAGCGAGAAGCCCCAGAAGGCCGGGCGCGGCCGTTCGCCGCCGCGCAGCACGCCGAACACCGCCGTCGCGATCGGCAGCAGCCCGATGAAGACGATGGCATGGGCCGAGGTGACGAAGCGCAGCGCGATCGCCGTCAGCAGCGGGAAGCCGACCACGACGCCGAGGGCGATGACGACCAGCGGCAGGATGTCCGACCGCTCTGGCCGGCGTGGCCGCAGCGCCAGCAGCAGCACCGTCGCGAGCAGGCCGGCGATCGCCGCGCGCGCCACGGTCAGGAACAGCGGGTCGAGGTCGAACACCGCCAGCCGCGTGGCCGGCAGGGAGCCGCTGAAGATGATGACGCCAAGCAGGCCGTTGATCCAGCCTGCCGCCGCGTCGCTGGACGGTCCGTCCAGGGTCGCAATTGCCGTTTTCATGCCGCCACCCTGGCGTCTCCGGACAGGACACGCCAGACATGGTGAGGTACAATTCCGATGAACTGTACTGATCCGGAGTCCGGTACGGATGCTCGACCTCTCCCCGGAACCGAAGCCGGGCACCACGCTGGTGGCCATGGTGATGGCGACGGTCCGCGACCGGATCGCGGCCCGGATCCTGGCGCCGGGGGCCCGGGTGCCGTCGATCCGCAGCCTGGCCGGAACGCTCGGCGTGTCCAAATCGACCGTGGTCGAGGCCTATGATCGGCTGGCGGCGGACGGCGCCATCGCCGCCCGTGCCGGCTCCGGCTTCTACGTCACCCGGCGGGCCCAGCCCTTCGCCCTGGCCGAGCCCGGCAAGCGGCCGGAACGGGTGATCGACCCGCTGTGGATCATGCGCCAGGCGCTGGAGGAGGGAGGCCCGGCGCTGAAGCCTGGCTGCGGCTGGCTGCCGGCCGACTGGATGCCCGACACCGCGATCCGGCGCGCCCTGCGGACCCTGGCCCGGTCGGACACCGCGGGTCTGGTCGAATACGAACCGCCGCTCGGCTTCGCGCCGCTGCGCCGCCATCTGGCCGGCCGGCTGGCGGAGCGCGGCATCGCGGCCGAGCCCGGCCAGATCCTGCTGACGGACAGCGGCACCCAGGCGATCGACCTGGTCGGCCGCCTGCTGCTGCAGCCTGATGACACTGTGCTGGTCGACGACCCCTGCTACTTCAACTTCCTGGCGGTGCTGCGGGCCCACCGGGTCAGGGTGGTCGGCGTGCCGCGCACCCCGGCCGGCCCCGACCTGGACGCCTTCGCACGGGCCGCGGCGGAGCACAAGCCGCGGCTCTACATCACCAACGCGGCGCTGCACAACCCGACCGGGGCCAGCCTGGCGCCGGCGGTGGCGCACCGGCTGCTGATGCTGGTCGAGGCGCATGACCTGATCGTGGTCGAGGACGACATCTTCGCCGATTTCGAGACCGAGCCGTCGCCCCGGCTGGCCGCCCTGGACGGCTTCCGGCGGGTGATCCACATCGGTAGCTTCTCCAAGACCCTGTCGGCGGGGATGCGTTGCGGCTTCATCGCCGCCCGGCCCGACTGGATCGACGGTATCACCGACCTGAAGCTCGCCACATGCTTCGGCAATGGCGCGGCGGCGGCCCGGCTGGTCCACACGCTGCTGACCGACGGCAGCTATCGCCGCCATGTCGACGGGCTGCGCGGCAAGCTGGCCCGGGCGATGGGCGAGACGCTGCGTCGGGTCGAGGCGCTGGGCCTGACGCCCTGGGTCGAACCGCGCGGCGGCATGCTGCTGTGGGCCGCCCTGCCCGACGGGCTGGACTCGGCGGAGGTCGCGCGCCGCGCCCTGGCCCAGGACGTGGTGCTGGCGCCGGGCGACGTGTTCAGCCCGTCCCGCACCGCCGGCCGCTTCCTGCGCTTCAACGTCGCGCAATGCGCCAGCCCGCGAATCTTCACCGTGCTGGAGCAGGCGATGCGGGGCTGAAGATGGGAGAGCCACAAACGAAAAGGGCGCCCCACCGGGACGCCCTTCGCTCTTTCAGCCAAACCGGCGATCAGGCCAGTTCGGGTTCCTTGGCCGCGTCGTCGGAGACCGGCGCGGTCGGGTTCTCGATGTAGTCGAAAGACAGCGACTCGCCATCCGGCGCGACATCGACCCGGACCTGGCCGCCCTTGACCAGCTTGCCGAACAGCAACTCGTTCGCCAGCGGCTTCTTGATGTACTCCTGGATCACCCGGGACATCGGCCGGGCGCCGTAGAGTTCGTCGTAGCCGCGCTTCACCAGCCACTGCCGCGCCGTCGAGGACAGCTCGATGGTGACGTGGCGGTCGGCCAGCTGGGTCTCCAGCTGGATCACGAACTTGTCCACCACCTGGGCCACGATCTCCGGCGTCAGATGGCCGAAGGCGATGGTGGCGTCGAGCCGGTTGCGGAACTCCGGCGCGAACATGCGATTGATCGCCTCCATGTCGTCGCCTTCACGCTTGTTGCGCGTGAAGCCGAACGCCGCCTTGGCGAGATCGGCCGCCCCCGCGTTGGTGGTCATGATCAGGAT
>NZ_JBYRFX010000631.1:0-1935 GCF_057815775.1 Inquilinus sp. | reverse complement strand
CCGCAACCGCGGCACGATCGGCGGCAGCGTCGCCCTGGCCGACCCGGCGTCGGAATTCCCGGCGATGATGCTGGCCATGGCGGCGGAGATCGAGATCGCCGGCCCTGCCGGCCGCCGCCTGGTGCCGGCAGAGTCGTTCTTCCTCGACCTCTATCAGACCGCGCTGGAGCCGGGCGAGATTCTGGTCGCGCTGCACATCCCCGCGATCGGCCCTGGCCACCGCTGGGCCTTCGACGAGCTGGCGCGGCGGCGCGGCGACTACGCCATCGTCGGCGCCGGCATCCTGGCCGAGTTGCGGGACGGCATCGTCGCCGGCATCCGCATTGCCTTCCTCTCGGTCGGCCCGACCCCGCTGCGCGCGAAGGCGGCGGAGGCGGCACTGGCTGGCGGCGTCTTTGATGTCGCGGCGATCGTCCGGGCCCAGGCCGCACTGGACGGCGACCTCGACCCGCTCGACGACGAGCAGGTGCCGGCGGCGATGCGGCTGCACCTCGCCCGCGTGCTACTGGGCCGGCTGCTCGGCCGGCTGATGGGGACCCCATGACCGCCCCTGTCGCCATCGCGCTGCGCGTCAACGGCGAGGAGATCCATCGCACGGTCGAGCCGCGCGAGACGCTGGTCGATTTCCTGCGCCGCGACCTGCAGCTGACCGGTACCCATGCCGGCTGCGAGATGGGGGCCTGCGGTGCCTGCCTGGTGCTGCTGGACGACCGACCGGTGCATGCCTGCCTGGTCTTTGCCGTCCAGGCCGACGGCACGGCGGTCGAGACGGTCGAGGGCCTGACCGATCGGGCCGCCATCGCCGAGCTGCAGCAGGCCTTCCACACCCGCAACGCCCTGCAGTGCGGCTTCTGCACGCCCGGCATGCTGGTCACCGCGCACGGCCTGCTGGCCGCATCCGGCGTCCCGTCCCGCGATGAGATCCGCGACGCCCTGTCCGGCAATTACTGCCGATGTACCGGTTACGAGGCGATCGTCGACGCCATCGAGCTGGTGGCGCGGCGCCGGGCCGGGCTCGTGCTGGAGGAAGAGGCATGAACGCGCCCCTCGGCTCCATCGACCGGCCGAACTCCTATATCGGCCGATCGGTCTCGCGGCCCAACGCCAAGCGCCTGCTGGCCGGGCGCGGCCGCTACGTCACCGATCTGGTGCTGCCGCGGATGCTGCACGCCGCCTTCCTGCGCAGCCCCTACGCCCATGCCCGCATCGTCTCGATCGACACCACGGCGGCGCTGGCGATGCCCGGCGTGCGGCTGGTCGCGACCGGCGAGGATCTGGCGCGCATCTGCACGCCCTGGACCGGCACGCTCGACCATTTCAAGGGCATGAAGTCGCCGCCGCAGCTGCCCTTGCCGCTCGACCGGGCCGTGTGGTCCGGGCAGGCCGTGGTGGCCATCGTGGCCGACACCCGGGCCCAGGCCGAAGACGCGGCCGAGGCGGTGGTGGTCGAGTTCGAGGAGTTGCCCGCCGTCACCGACATCGATGCCGCCCGCGCCCCGGACGCCCCGCTGGTGGCGCCCGGCCTGGCCGACAACATCTGCTTCCACACCGAGATCGACACCGGCGGCACCGACCTGATCTTCACCCGGGCGGCGCATATCGTGGAGGAGGAATTCCGCTTCAGCCGGCACACCGCCGTGACGCTGGAGCCGCGCGCGATCGTGGCCGATTACGACCCGAGCGAGGTCCGCCTGACCGTCCACCACGCGACGCAGACGCCCTACCAGTTCCAGGATCTTTATTCCCGTCACTACGGCATCCCGGAAGCGCAGGTGCGCGTGATCGCGCCCGATATCGGCGGTTCCTTCGGCATGAAGCTGCATGTCTATCACGAGGACATGGCAGTGGTGGGCCTCAGCATCCTGACCGGCCGGCCCGTCAAGTTCGTCGCCGACCGGCTCGAATCCTTCGTTTCCGACATCCATGCGCGCGACC
>NZ_JBYRFX010000630.1:0-1596 GCF_057815775.1 Inquilinus sp. | reverse complement strand
CTCGACCCCGATGATCAGCGGCACCGGGGCGTAGCCGGCGATGGTGCGGGTCAGGATGACGCGGCCGTCGCCGTTGCGGCGCACCACCCGGGCGTCGAGGTCGGCATCGCCCACCGCCTCGGGTTTGCCCTCGGTCCACAGCGCCGCCAGGAAGGGATCGCCGAGCGCGTCCAGACCGGGCAGGGGGTGCTCACGCGACAGCGCCGGGTGCTGGGCGGCCATGGCGGGGTGGGCGAGCACCCGGTCGCGGCCGTACAGGATGAAGGGCGTGGTGCCGGGGTTGGACTCCGCGATGGTCCTGAGATGGTCGGACAGGGCATCGACCGTCAGCGTCGCAACCAGCACCCCGGCGAAGCCGCCGCCGACGGCCTGCACCGGCTGGCGCAGATTGGCGACCGAGGTGCGCAGCGCTGGGTCCGCCACGAAATAGACCGGTCCCCAGCCGGCATCGGCGCGGCCGCGCGCCTCTGCGATCTCCTGCCGCTCGCCATCGGTGTGGATCGTGTCGGTGAAGGGGAAGACGCCCTCGGGTCCCTGGGTAACGCCGCGGATGGCGCCGTCGGGCGCGACAAAGGACAGCACCCGCACCTGCGGCGTCCCGGCCAGGGCGCCGGTCATCAGCCGGTCCAGCGCGGCGCCGTCGCCCGGGTCGATCCGCCCGGCGACGATCTCGCGCGACAGGAAGGCCAGCTGGTCCTGCACCGGGGTGAACCGGTCGGCGATCCGGGCCTGCACCGAATCGAGCCCCAGCTGTGCCGCATCGGCCAGCAGGTCGCGGGTGGTGCCGGCGGTCATGAACCAGAACACCGCCAGCACATCGATCGCGGTCAGCGTCACCAGCCCGGCCATGACCACGGCCAGCGTGCCGGACAGGGGGATGGTGCGGCGCCGCCGCGAAGCGGTGCCGCGCCGATGTCCTGTGCCTTCCAGATCCGTCGCCAAACCCGCTGCGCCTCCTCAGCCCGCCGGCACTCTATCCGGCCGGGCCAGGGGAGCGAAGGGATATGGGGCGCTCGGGTCAGGCCGCGGCGGCGACGGCCTCCGCCAGCCGGTCCAGCTCCGCCTCAGTGTGCAGGTAGGACACGGCGGCGCGGCAGATATCGCCCAGGCCGCGCGCGGTCATGTCGAGCGGCGTGTACATCACGCCGTTGACCGCGATGTTGATGCCATCCGCCGCCAGGCGCTGGCGCAACGCCGCCGGCTCGACGCCATCGACCGCGAAGGTTACCAGCGCGGCGCGCTCGACGCCGAGATCGTGCATCGTCACGCCGGGGATCGCCGCCAGCCGGTCGCGCAGGCCGCGGGCCAGCCCGTCGATGCGGGCGCGGATGGCGTCGATGCCGATGGCCCTGGCATAGCGGATCGCGGCGCCGAGGCCGAGCCGCAGCGCCATCGGGAAGTCGCCGGCCTCGAAGCGCAGGGCGCTGTCCTGCAGCTGCGGCCCGCCCTCCGGCCGCCAGGCGGCGGTCCTGAAATCGTGATAGGGCGGGTCGAGCCGGTCGAGGAAGCCCTGGCGGACATACAGCAGCCCGGCGCCGCGCGGCCCGCGCAGATGCTTGCGGCCCGGCGCCGCCAGCACGTCGCAGCCCAGGGCGG
>NZ_JBYRFX010000629.1:0-1569 GCF_057815775.1 Inquilinus sp. | reverse complement strand
TTTCCCAAAACAAAATTCAACAAATCATTTGACGTCTCTCGCGGCCGTACCGGACAGTGCAGTCAAGTGGGGGCTGGCCGGACGGGGCCATTCGATGCGACTCGGGCGGCACAAGCCCCTCCGCAACGAATTGAAGGGGGACCATCGTGAAAATCCGCTGTCTGGCGGCCGCCCTGCTGGCGACCGCCATCGTGATTCCTGCGTCTTCGGCCTTTGCCGCCACGGCATCCGCCCAGAGCAGCAATCCGATCGGCGACCTGATCACCGGGCTGATGAGCGCCGACCTGCAGCGCGCGGTCACCGTCGCCGGCATCCGCCAGCACCTGACCGCGCTGCAGGCGATCGCCACCGCCAATGGCGGCAACCGCGCCGCCGGCCTGCCGGGCTACAAGGCCTCGGTCGACTATGTGAAGCAGCGGCTGCAGCGCGCCGGCTACCAGGTCACCGTCCAGCCCTTCCCGTTCGACTTCTTCCAGGAGACCGGGACGCCGGAGTTCGGGCGGGTATCGCCGTCGCCGCGGACCTACACGCCCCACACCGACTTCGCGACCACGCTCTATTCGGCTTCGGTCGAGGTCACCGGCCGGGTGGTGCCCACCCGCAACCTCGTCCTGCCGCCGACGCCGGAGCCCAGTTCGGCCAGCGGCTGCGAGGCCGCCGACTATCCGCCGGAGACGGCCGGGGCGATCGCGCTGATCCAGCGCGGCACCTGCACCTTCGCCCAGAAGGCGGAGATGGCGGAGGCGGCCGGCGCCATCGGCGTCATAATCATGAATGAGGGCCAGCCGGGCCGCACCGAGGTGGTCGAGGGCGTCGGCCTCGGCGGGCCGCGGCCGTATCCCGGGGTCTTCACCACCTTCGAGGTCGGCAACGAGCTGTACACCCAGGCCCAGTCCGGCCCGGTCAATGTCCGCATCAAGGTCCAGGCGGTCAATGAGCGGCGGACCAACTGGAACGTGATCGCCGACACCTGGTTCGGCAACCCGAACAAGATCGTCACGGTCGGGGCGCATCTCGATTCGGTGCAGGTCGGCCCGGGCATCAACGACAATGGCAGCGGCACCGCGACCAATCTCGAGGTCGCCGAACAGGTGGGCCGCCGCCAGCTGCTGCTGCGCAACAAGGTGCGCTTCGCCTTCTGGGGCGGCGAGGAGCTGGGGCTGCTCGGCTCGACCCACTACGTCACGTCGCTCAGCGCCGCCGAGAAGGCGAAGATCCTGCTGAAACTGAACTTCGACATGCTGGCGTCGCCCAACTACGTCCGCTTCGTCTATGACGGCAACGGCTCCGACACGCCGGATGCCGGGCCGAGCGGCTCGGGCCTGATCGAGAACGTGTTCCTGGCCCATTTCGCCCGGAAGAACCTGGCCACCGCCCCCACCGCCTTCGACGGCCGGTCCGACTACGGCCCGTTCATCGAGAACGGCATCCCGGCCGGCGGCCTGTTCAGCGGCGCCGAGAACGTCAAGACCGCGGCCGAGGCGCGGATCTATGGCGGCGCCGCCGGCCAGCCCTACGATGCCTGCTACCACCAGCCCTGCGACGGCATCGCCAACATCAGCAACACCG
>NZ_JBYRFX010000628.1:0-2987 GCF_057815775.1 Inquilinus sp. | reverse complement strand
ATGCCCGGTGATCCCGGCGGCGTCCGGCCACCGCTCCATCGTGTTGAACGGGTAGGTGCTGACCCAGTCGGTGCGGTGATTGCCGCCGAGATAGATCGTGACCCCGTCGGCGATCGAGCAATAGCGCCCGATGCGCAGCCGCGCCGTCCCGCCCTGCCCCCGAATCGCCGGCTGGCCATGGGTGTGGTCGCCGATCTCGAAGCCGGATTGGGCGACGATGTCGGCCAGGATGTCCTTGGTGTAGACAGAGATGGTCACCGGCTTCTCCCTTGCCCCGCAGGGATAGAGACCGGTGAGCCCGCCTGTCAAACAACCGTGGCCGCCGGCGCCGCGGCCTTGAGTCGCCCGCATCCCCGGGAGGGCATTGCCAGCCTCGCCCACGTTCGCTTAACGTTCTCCTGAATGCGAATCGGGGGGAGGCTGCGCCATGACGGACCTGACGCTGTATTCCGGGCCGCTGAGCCTGTTCTCGCGCAAGGTCGAGATCGCGCTGGAGGAGAAGGGCCTGGCCTATGCCAGGGTGATGGTGCCCTTCACCCAGACCGAGGGTTATGCTCCCAGGCATCCGGCCGTGCTGGCCGGCAACCCCAAGGGCCAGGTCCCGGTGCTGGTCGACGGTGGCCTGACCCTGTTCGATTCGACCGTGATCCTGGACTATCTCGAGGATGCTCACCCGGCACCGCCCTTGTACCCGCAAGGCGCCGCCGACCGCGCCCGCTGCCGGATGATCGAGCTCACCGCCGACGAGATCGTGATGCCCGATGTCCGGCCGCTGATGCATCGCAGCGAGCCGCCGGACCCGGTGCGGCGCGAGGCGCAGGAGGCTGGCGCCCGCAAGGCCGAGGACGCCCTGCGCCGCCATTACACCAGGCTGGACGCGCAGCTGGCCGGACGGGCGTTCTTCTTCGACACGCTGACGGTCGCCGACATCGCCATGTTCATGACATTGCTGTTCGGCCTGCGGCTGCGCGGCCCCGGGCTGGGCAGCTTTCCCGCCCTGGCCGCCTGGTATGCCGGCCTGGCCGCCCGCCCCGCCTTCGCCAAGGTGCTGGCGGAGGTCGCCGCCGCCGACCGCGAGCTGTCGCCGCATCTGGGCGGGTAAGCCGGCTTCCCCCTCACCCTCCCATCGCCAACGCGATTTCGACCTCTCCCCAAGGAGAGATAAAAAAGGGGGCCGCGCCTCTGATTTCCCTCTCCTCAGGGAGAGGGAGGAGCCTGTCGCGTTGGCGACGGGAGGGTGAGGAGGATGGCTCCTACCGCCCCTGCCACACCGGCTTGCGCTTCTCGGCGAAGGCGCGGGCGCCTTCCAGCTGGTCTTCGCTGTCGTAGAGCGCCGCCACGGTCGGGAAGCCGCGGGCCATCACCCGGGCCAGCGCCGCCTGGGCCGGCATCGCCTCGCTCTCGCGCGCCACCTCCTTGATCGCGGCGAAGACCAAAGGCGGGCCGTCGGCCAGGTGGCGGGCCAAGGCGCGGGCGCGGTCCATCAGCTCCGCCGCCGGCACCACCGCGTTGACCAAGCCCCAGCGCAGCGCCTCCTCCGCCTCCATCCAGCGGCCGGTGTAGAGCAGGTCCATCGCCACGTGATAGGGGATGCGGCGCGGCAGCTTGATCGTCGCCGCATCGGCCAGGGTGCCGGCATTGATCTCCGGCAGCGAGAAGCGGACATGCTCCGCCGCCAGGATCAGGTCGCAGGACAATGCGAGCTCGAACCCGCCGCCGACCGCCATGCCGTTGACCGCGGCGATGACGGGCTTGTTCAGCCCCGGCAGCTCCTGCAGCCCGGCGAAGCCGCCGATGCCGTAATCCTCATCCGGCCGGATGCCTTCCGCCGCCACCGCTTTCAGATCCCAGCCGGCGGAGAAGAACCGGTCGCCGCCGCCGGTGACGATGGCGACGCGCAGCGCCGGGTCGTCGCGGAAGACGGCGAACACCTCGCCCATCCGCCGACTGGTGGCGCTGTCGATCGCATTCGCCTTGGGGCGGTCCAGCACCACCTCCAGCACGGCGCCATCACGGGTGACGTGCAGGGCATCATCGGCCATGGGTTTCCTCCACCAGTCGCAGCAGCACATCGGCGGCGACGGCGCCGCCCCCCACCACTCCGGCGGGTTGGATCATCAAAGGGTTGACGTCGAGTTCGGCCAGCCGGTCGGAATGGGCCCGCGCGAAATCCTGGATCGCCAGCACGGCATCGACCGCGGCATCGAGGTCGCCGGGCGGCCGGCCGCGGTGACCGGCGATCAGCTTCGCCACCTTCAGCGCGCGGATGGCCGCTGCGATCTCCGCCCGCCCCGCCGGCAACAGCAGGATCCGCGTGTCGCCGACCAACTCGACCAGCGTGCCGCCGGAGCCGAGCACGAGGTGCAGGCCGATCTGCGGGTCGCGGCCGATGCCGACGATCAGCTCCGCCACCGCATCGCCGACCATGCGTTCGACCAGCAGCGCCTCGCCCAGGCCGACCAAGGCTCCGGCGGCCTGCCGCACCGCGACGGCATCGGCCAGGTTCAGCCGCACCGCACCGAGTTCGGTCTTGTGCGCCAGGGCAGCGCCGGTGGCCTTGAGCACGACCGGGAAGCCGATCGCTTCGGCCGCGGCCACCGCCTCGTCCGGCGACCGGGCCAGCCGTCCCTCCGGCACCGGCACGCCATGCCCGGCCAGGCGGCGCTTGCCGTCCCATTCCGACAGGGTGCGGATAGCGCCCGGACGCAGCGGCACCGCGGGGGCTGGATCCGGCCGGTCGGCATCGCGCAGCACGTCGCCCACCGCGGCCGCGACGGCGATGGCCGCCAGCGCATCGTCGATGCCCAGCAGCGGCGCGACGCCGGCGGCGACCAGCGCCTCGGCCCGGTCCTCCGGCAGCGCCTCGGGCACGGAGGCGACCAGCGCCCCCATCCGCCCGGTGCGATGCGCGGCGGCGACCGCTGCAGCGACGCCGCCTGGCTTCCGTCGCTGGAGGCACTGGTCGCCGCGCGGCAGGTCGAGGATCA
>NZ_JBYRFX010000627.1:0-4391 GCF_057815775.1 Inquilinus sp. | reverse complement strand
AGCGCCGATTCGATGTCGCCGGCCTCGATGAAATGACCCTGCTGGTCGCCGCGCTTGGCCCAGACGCCGGCGAAGCAGTCGGCCTGCAGCTCGACCCGCACCGACAGCGCATTGGCGTCGGCCTCCCCCATGTTGCGGCGCAGGCCGTCCACCTTGGCCATGATGCCGAGCAGGGTCTGGACGTGGTGGCCGACCTCATGGGCGATGACATAGGCTTCGGCGAATTCGCCCGGCGCGCCGAACCGGCCGCTCAGTTCCTGGAAGAAGGCGGTGTCGAGATACACCTTGCGGTCGGCCGGGCAGTAGAACGGGCCGGCGGAGGTGCTGGCCACGCCGCAGCCCGACCGGGTCTGGCCCGAGAACAGCTCCAGCTTCGGCGCCGTGTACTGGCTGCCGGCCTGTTTGAAGATGGCGCCCCAGGTGTCCTCGGTGCTGCCCAGCACGGCGGCGACGAACTGGGTGGTCTGGTCGTCGCGCGGGCTGCTGCCGGCGCCGGATGGGGCGGAGGCCGTCTGGGTCTGATCCTGGGGGCTGCCGGTGTCGAGGCTCTGCAGCAGCGCCGAGGGATCGACGCCGAAGAACAGCGCCACCAGCACCACGACGATCGCGCCGACGCCGCCCACGCCGCCGATCGCGGCCGGGCGCATGCCGCCGCCACCGCTGCCGCGCTGGTCCTCGACATTGGTGCTGCGTCTCAGATCCTGCCACCGCATGGATGCTCTCCCTCGCTGCGCCCTGTGACAACCCGCCGCGACCGTTCCGGTTCCTATTCTACGGGACGTTACGCGGTTGCGCGATCTGCCATCGTTTCGCCCCGCGGATCCGCATAGGATGGCGTGTCGCCCCGCTCCGGATGATCCGAATTGGCCCAGATGTCCGCACCGTCCGTCCCGGCCCTGCCGGCCAATCGCGACCGGAGCCTGAGCGCCCTGGTGTTCTTCGAAGCGCTGGCGATCTTCGTGTTCGGCCCGCTGTCGAGCGTGCACGAGGCGTCGCGCCACATCTTCATCTTCAATTCCTGCTTCATCGTGCTGGCCGGGCTCTTCGCCATCTCGCGCCATGCCCGGCTGGCGAAGCTGCTGATCGGCCTCGGTGTGGTGCTGCTGCCGCTGCAGCCGCTCAGCCTCTATCTCGGCCAGCTGTGGCTGACGTCGGTCTATATCCTGCTGTTCGTCGCGTTTCTGCTGCTGCTCAGCTGGATCATCCTGAACCATGTGTTCCGGCGCAGCCGGATCAACCTGCACTGCATCCTCGGCGCCATCGCCGTCTACCTGCATATCGGCCTGGTCTTCGCCCTGCTCGGCACCTTGCTGGTGCTGCATGTCGGCGACAAGGCCTATGCCTTCGCCGATGTGATCGAGGTCGAGCATGTCCGCCTGCTGTCGCGGATGATCTATTTCAGCTTCACCACCCTGACCTCGGTCGGTTATGGCGACGTCACGCCGGTGTTCCCGCTGGCGCGGTCGATGGCCAATCTGGAGGGGCTGTGCGGCCAGCTGTTCCCGGCCATCCTGCTGGCCCGGCTGGTGTCGATGGAGATCGAGACGAGGCACGCCGATTGACCGCCATGTACCGGATCGCCGCTGTCCTGCTGTGCCTGGGCGGCCTCGCCGTCGTCCTGCTGGCCCAGGCGGGGCCGAAGACCGGCGCCAACAGCTGCCGCTGGGCCTATGACAACCGCTGCGACGAGCCGGGTATCGGCAGCGGCGACTGTGCCGCCGGAACCGACACCGATGATTGCCGCGCCATCCGTGCCGGCGGCGACGACAGCTGCCAATGGTCCAAGGACCACAGCTGCGATGAGCCGAACATCGGCAGCGGGCTGTGCGCCGACGGCACCGATGTCAGCGACTGCCGGGCGCTATACAGCCGGCGCAACCGCGACAACAGCTGTGCCAGCGCCTTCGACGATATCTGCGACGAACCGGGCATCGGCACCGGCCGCTGCGTCGCCCGCAGCGACACCGCCGACTGCCTGGGCCGCGACACGCCGGCCGGCATCCGCGACCATTTCTTCGGCCATGACCATCGCCGCCTGGCCACGCCCGACCGCCTGCCGTGGAGCACCATCGGCGAGTTGAGCTTCGACAACGGCTCCTGCTCCGGCACCCTGGTCGGCCGTCGCGTGGTGCTGACCGCAGCCCATTGCTTCATGCGCGAGGACAATTCGCTGGACCGGCCGACCCGCTTCCGCGCCGGCCGGGTCGGGCTGCGCCAGGTGGCCGAGGCCGGCATTGCCGGCTTCTTCATCCCGCCCGGCTTCCGCGAGGGCCGCGCCCGCGGCGGCGAATCCTGGTACGGGCTGGACTATGCCCTGGTGCTGCTCGACGCCGATATCGGCGACGTCACCGGCACCATGGCCGTGCATCGGCTGAAGCCGGAAGATCAGGCCGACATCGCCGCCAACCGCTGGGTCCGGGTGATGCAGGGCGGCTATTCCTGGGATGCGCCGGACCGGATGACCGAGCATGTCGGCTGCCGCATCGTCTCGCTGCGCGACGACGACACGCTGCTGCACGACTGCGACATGACCAAGGGCGACAGTGGCGGCCCGATCTTCATCAAGCAGGGCGGCGGCTATGCCGTCGTCGCCGTGGTCAGCCGCTTCTATGGCGGCGATGACGGGCAGCGCTCCTCCTACCTCGCCGTCGACAGCCGTGCCTTCGAGAAGGCCGTGACCAAATACGTCGCCACCCATGGCGGGATACCCGCCATGGCGGCTGCAAAATGAACGGTCGGGGAATCCTCGCCGCCATCGCGGTCCTGCTCAGCCTGGCCTGCCTGTCCGCCCCGGCCGTCGCCGACAATTCCTGCCGCTGGGTCCGGGACGGCACTTGCGACGAACAGCGCTTCGGCGGCTCCGGCGACTGCAAGCCCGACACCGACGATGCCGACTGCGCCGCGGTGAAGACCGGCGACAACAGCTGCCATTGGGCCTTCGATGGCCAGTGCGACGAGCCCGGCATCGGCACCGGCGAATGCGATGCCGGCACCGACACGACCGATTGCCGTGCCCTTCACGCCGGCGGCACCGACAGCTGCCACTGGGCGCATGACGGCACCTGCGACGAGCCGGGAATCGGCACCGGCGTCTGCCCTGATGGCACCGACATCAGCGATTGCGGGGCGTTCTATTCCAGGCGCAACCACACCAACAGCTGCGCCACCGCCTTCGACGATGTCTGCGACGAACCCGGTATCGGCACCGGAAGCTGCGAGGCCCGCACCGATACGGCGGATTGCCTGGGCCGCGACACGCCGCTGGGGATTCGCGACCATTTCTTCGGCCATGACGACCGCCGGATGATGAAGCCGGACCGCATGCCCTGGACCGCGATCGGCGAGCTGGTGTTCGACAGCGGCGGCAGTTGCACCGGCACCCTGGTCGGCCGCCGGGTGGTGCTGACCGCGGCGCATTGCTTCTTCCGCGACGATGGCAGCCGCGATGCGCCGGTGCGCTTCCGCGCCGGGCGGGATGGCGACGAGGAGGCCGCCGGGGCCGGCGTGGTGTCCGAGACGCTGTCGCCGGAGTACCGCAACGAGGATTCGGACGACGACGATGCCGGCGCCTCCTACGGCTCGGACTGGGCCTTCGTCCTGCTCGATGCCGATATTGGCGACACGGTCGGCACCATGGCGGTGCACCGGCTGACCGCCCGGGACGAGGCGAAGATCCGCGCCCATGACTGGGTGCCGCTGATTCAGGCCGGCTATGCCTGGGACGCGCCGGATCGGATGACGGCGCACAGCGGCTGCCACGCGCTGGCGCTGCGCCGCGACAACACGATGAAGCACGACTGCGACATGACCAAAGGCGACAGCGGCGGCCCGATCTTCATGAAGCAGGGCGGTGGCTACGCCATCGTCGCGGTCGTTACCCGCTTCTTTCACGATTCCAGTGACGAGAACGCCTATCTCGGCGTCGACAGCCGGGCCTTCGCCGATGCGCTGGCAAAGTATCTCGCGGCGCATGGTGGATAACGCGCAGGCCCGCCCTACGCATGGGGGGTGAGCGCGCGGCGAGGGGGCTGGGCGTCCTTCTTCGTTGCACCGCGACCGCGAAGGCCCTAGCGTGCCGCACGCCATGACCGACGCGCTCCACGCCGCTCTTCTTCCCGAGGGTTTCTACGACGTCCTCCCGCCCGAAGCGGCTCAGGAGGCGGCGGTGATCGAACGCATGATGACGGTGCTGGGCGGTCACGGCTACGACCGGGTCAAGCCGCCGCTGGTCGAATTCGAGGACACGCTGCTGTCCGGCGTCGGCGCCAGCATGGCCCGGCACACCTTCCGCCTGATGGACCCGATGGGCAGCCGCATGCTCGGCCTGCGCGCCGACATGACGGTGCAGATCGCCCGCATCGCCCGCTCGCGCCTCGCCGCCGCGGCCCGGC
>NZ_JBYRFX010000626.1:0-1530 GCF_057815775.1 Inquilinus sp. | reverse complement strand
GTCTCCAACCGCGGCGACGACAGCATCACGACCTTCGCGATCAGCCCCGACACCACGACGCTTTATCCGGTGGCCTGGACGCCCAGCGGCGGGGCCAAGCCGCGCTTCATCACCCTGGACCCGGCGGGCACGGCGCTGATCGTGGCCAATGAGGACAGCGACAGCATCGTGTTTTTCGCAATCGACGCGGAAACCGGCACCCTGACCCCGACCGGTCAGGTCGTCGAAACCGGCAGCCCGGTCTGCGTGATCTTTGCGGACGCGGCACAGCAGGAGACAGGCTCATGAAGATCGGTTTCGCCGGCCTCGGCCAGATGGGACGCCCGATCGCCGCCAACCTCGCCAAGAGCGGAGCCGGCATCGTCGCCACCACCCGCCAGGCCGGTCCGTTCGACGACCTGACGGCGAAGGGCATCGAGATCACGGCCGATGCCCATAAGCTGGCGGAGGCCGACATCGTCTTCCTGTGTCTGCCGGACGGCAAGGCGGTGGAGGAGATGCTGTTCGGGCCCGACGGCCTTGCGCCGCTGCTGGCACCGGGGCGGATCGTGGTCGATCTCGGCACCAGCGAATACTCCAGGACCATTGCGACCGCCCGCCGGCTGGGCGAGGCCGGCTGCGGCTTCCTCGATGCGCCGGTGTCGGGCATGGAGGCCCGCGCCATCGACGGCACGCTGACGGTGATGTGCGGCGGCGACGCCACCGTCTTCGACACTGTCCGGCCGCTGTTCGACTGCATCGGCAACAAGATCCTGCATGTGGGCCCGGCCGGCAGCGGGCAACTGGTCAAGCTGATCAACCAGCTGCTGTTCGACATCAACGCCGCCGCCCTGGCCGAGGTGCTGCCGATGGCCGCCAAGCTGGGGCTCGACCCCGACCTGGTCGGCGAGGTCGTCAACAGCGGCACCGGGCGCAGCTACGCCTCGGAGTTCTTCATCCCGCGCATCCTGCAGGGCCATTTCAGCGACGGCTATCCGATGCAGCATGCCTACAAGGACCTCGTCAGCGGCGCCGGCCTGTCCGCCGATCTCGGCCTGCCGATGCCGGTGCTGGCCGCGGCGACCGCGACCTACCAGACGGCCCTGCTGCAAGGCCATGGCGCCAAGGACAAGGGCGGCATGGTCCGCGTGTTCGAAGACCTGCTGGGTGTGCAGTTCCGCAGCGCCGTCCCGTCCAAATCCGGAGACATCAAGTGACATCCCCGCTCGGCTTGTTCAACGGCCTGACCAACTATGGCGACCCCGATTTCGCGCGGTTCCTGCGCCGGTCCTTCGCACGGTCGATGGGCCTCTCGCGGGAGATGCTGGACAAGCCGGTGGTCGGCATCGCCATGACGCCGTCGGGTTTCAACAACTGCCACCGCTTCATGCCGGACCTGGTCGAGGCGGTGTCGCGCGGCGTGCTGGCCGCCGGCGCCCTGCCCCGCCCGTTCCCGACCATCTCGCTGGGGGAGGTCTTCCTGAACCCGACCAGCATGGTCTATCGCAACCTGATGTCGATGGACACCGAGGAGATGATCGCCGCCCAGCC
>NZ_JBYRFX010000625.1:0-4115 GCF_057815775.1 Inquilinus sp. | reverse complement strand
GCTCGCCGACCATCGAACCCCGGGAAGGGAGAACCCCATGTCGAAACCATCCTTCGATCGACCGATCATCCTCGGCATCGTCGGCGATTCCGCCGCCGGCAAGACCACGCTGTCGCGCGGCGTGGCGGAGATCCTGGGCCTCGACCGCTGCACCCTGATCTGCACCGACGACTATCACCGCTACGACCGCCGCGAGCGGGCAGCGAACGGCGTCTCGGCACTCGACCCCGCCGGCAACTATGTCGACATCCTGGAGCAGCACCTGCACCTGCTGCGCAGCGGCCAGCCGATCCTGAAGCCGGTCTACAACCACGACACCGGCGCGCTGGACCGGCCGGAATATGTCGAGCCGAAGGAGTTCGTCGTCGCCGAAGGGCTGCTGGGCTACGCCACAAGGGCGATGCGCGACTGCTACGACGTCAAGATCTACCTCGACCCCGAGGAGGACCTGCGGGTGCGCTGGAAGGTCCACCGCGACACCAGCAAGCGCGGCTATACCGCCGAACAGGTGCTGGAGTCGCTGAAGAAGCGGATGTTCGACAGCCCGACCTTCATCCGGCCGCAGCGGCTGTTCGCCGACATCGTCATCCGGTTCCAGCGGCCGCCCGGCGCCAATGCCCAAGCCGCCAACCCCGAGACCGCCAGCTCCGAGTCGGACCGGCGCCTGGACGTCGCCCACATCCTGCGCCCGACCCTGCCGCACCCGAACTTCTCCCGCCTGATCGAGGCGGTGGGCGACGGCAGCGTCGGCTTCGAACTGACCCGCGACGAGGGCAAGCCGGTCGACGTGCTGGAGATCCGCGGCTCGATCTCCGACCGCCGGGCCGACCGGGTGGAGGAATATTTGTGGGAGCACATCCCGGAGGCCAGCCACCTGCGCGACGGCCTCGGCCGCTACGACGGCGCCGCCGGCCGCGCCATCAGCCACCCCCTCGCCCTCACCCAGCTCCTGGTCGCCTTCCACATGGTCAAGGCGGCCCAGGGCGTCCACGCCGTCTGAGGAGGCATCGCATGTCCCGCATCACCCTGCGCCAGCTGCTCGACCACGCCGCGGAGCACGGCTATGGCGTGCCCGCCTTCAACATCAACAACATGGAGCAGATCCTGGCGATCATGGCGGCGGCCAAGGCGGTCGACGCGCCGGTCATCCTGCAGGCCAGCCGCGGCGCCCGGTCCTATGCCGGCGACCTGATGCTGGCGAAGATGGTGGAGGCGGCGGAGGCGATGCACCCCGCCATCCCGATCTGCCTGCACCAGGACCATGGCAATGACGAGGGCACCTGCCTGTCCGCCATCCAGCACGGCTTCACCAGCGTGATGATGGACGGGTCGCTGGAGGCCGACGCCAAGACCCCGGCCGGCTATCTCTACAACCTCGACATCACCCACCGGGTGGCGGCCACCGCCCATGCCGTCGGCGTGTCGGTGGAGGGCGAGCTCGGCGTGCTCGGCAGCCTGGAGACGGGCACCGGCGAGGCCGAGGACGGGCACGGCGCCGAGGGCGCGCTGGGCCACGACCAGCTGCTGACCGACCCGGACCAGGCGGTGGCCTTCGTCCGCGCCACCAAGGTCGACGCGCTGGCCATCGCCATGGGCACCTCGCACGGCGCCTACAAATTCTCGCGCCAGCCGGATGGCGACATCCTGGCGATGCATGTGGTCCAGGCGATCCATGAGCGACTGCCGGAAATCCACCTGGTGATGCACGGCTCCTCCTCCGTCCCCGAGGCGCTGCAGGAGCAGTTCAACCGCTTCGGCGGCGACATGCCCCGCACCTGGGGCGTGCCGGTCGAGGAAATCCAGCGCGGCATCCGGCACGGGGTGCGGAAGATCAACATCGACACCGACTGCCGGCTGGCGATGGCGGCCGAGATCCGCCGCATCGCGGTGGAGAAGCGGGGCGAGTTCGACCCGCGCAAGTTCCTGCAGCCGTCGATGGACGCCCTGGCCGCGCTGTGCCGCGAACGCTTCGAACAGTTCGGCACCGCCGGCCACGCGTCGAAGATCACCCCCCTGCCCCTGCCCGAGATGGCCAAGCGCTACCGGTCCGGCGCGCTCGACCCGCGGATCGCGGTCGGCGCGGCAGCCTGAGCACAGGAGAGCACCATGAACAGCGATATCACCGTTCTCGAACCCAAGGCCCTCGACACCAAGGGCGGCACCGTCACCGGCAAGGACCGCTACAAGGCCGGGGTGATGCAATACCGGAAGATGGGCTATTGGGAGCCCGATTATGTCCCCAAGGACACCGATATCCTGGCCATGTTCCGGATCACGCCGCAGGACGGTGTCGACCCGATCGAGGCGGCGGCGGCGGTGGCGGGCGAAAGCTCGACCGCGACCTGGACCGTGGTCTGGACCGACCGGCTGACCGCCTGCGAGAAGTACCGGGCCAAGTCCTACCGGGTCGACCCGGTGCCGAACCAGGAGGGGCAGTATTTCGCCTACATCGCCTACGACCTCGACCTGTTCGAGCCGGGGTCGATCGCCAACCTGACGGCGTCGATCATCGGCAATGTCTTCGGCTTCAAGCCGCTGAAGGCGCTGCGGCTGGAGGACATGCGGCTGCCGGTCGCCTATGTGAAGACCTTCGACGGCCCGCCGACCGGCATCGTCGTCGAGCGCGAGCGGCTGGACAAGTTCGGCCGCCCCCTGCTGGGCGCCACGGTGAAGCCGAAGCTCGGCCTGTCCGGCCGCAACTATGGCCGCGTCGTCTATGAGGCGCTGAAGGGCGGGCTCGATTTCACCAAGGACGACGAGAACATCAACTCGCAGCCCTTCATGCACTGGCGCGACCGGTTCCTGTACTGCATGGAGGCGGTGAACCGGGCCCAGGCGGTGACCGGCGAGGTCAAGGGCACCTATCTCAACGTCACCGCCGGAACCATGGAGGACATGTACGAGCGGGCGGAGTTCGCCAAGTCGATCGGCAGCGTTATCGTCATGATCGACCTGGTGATCGGCTATACCGCGATCCAGTCGATGTCGAAATGGGCCAGGCGCAACGACATGATCCTGCACCTGCACCGCGCCGGCCACGGCACCTACACCCGGCAGAAGACGCATGGCGTGTCGTTCCGCGTCATCGCGAAATGGATGCGCCTGGCCGGGGTCGACCACATCCATGCCGGCACCGTGGTCGGCAAACTGGAGGGCGACCCGGCCACCACCCGCGGCTATTACGACATCCTGCGCGAGGACCATGTGCCGACGCGGCTGGAGAACGGCGTGTTCTTCGACCAGGACTGGGCCAGCTTGCGCAAGGTGATGCCGGTGGCGTCGGGCGGCATCCATGCCGGCCAGATGCACCAGCTGCTGGACTATCTGGGCGAGGACACGGTGCTGCAGTTCGGCGGCGGCACCATCGGCCACCCCATGGGCATCCAGGCCGGCGCCATCGCCAACCGCGTCGCCCTCGAAGCCATGATCCTGGCCCGCAACGAGGGCCGCGACACCAGGGTGGAGGGGCCGCAGATCCTGGTCGACGCCGCACGCCACTGCCAGCCGCTGCGCCAGGCGCTCGATGTCTGGAAGGACGTCACCTTCGACTACGCCTCGACCGACACGCCGGACTTCGTGCCCGCCGTCACCGCCAGCTGAGGACACCGCCATGCGCAACACCCAAGGGTGCTTCTCCTTCCTGCCCGACCTGACCGACCGGCAGATTTCCGCCCAGGTGCAGTACTGCATCGACCATGGCTGGGCGGTGAACATCGAGTTCACCGACGACCCCCATCCCCGCAACACCTATTGGGAGATGTGGGACCTGCCGATGTTCGACATCCGCGACGCCGCCGCCGTGATGCATGAGCTGAATTCGTGCCGGAAGGCGCATGGCGGCCGCTACATCCGCATCTCCGGCTTCGACGCCAGCCCCGGCTGGGAATCGGTGCGGATCTCCTTCCTGGTCAACCGGCCGGAGGTGGAACCGAGCTTCGCCCTGGAGCGGCAGGAAGCCGGGGGCCGGAGCATCCGGTACACGACCCGGCTGGTGCCGGCTGCCGCGGACTGATCTTTTCAACCTCCCCCTCCCCCTTGCGGGAGGGGGCAGGGGGAGGGGTTTGGCGCCGTCAGACCGATCTCCATCGGCCATGCGACCCAGCACCGCTCCCACT
>NZ_JBYRFX010000624.1:0-2713 GCF_057815775.1 Inquilinus sp. | reverse complement strand
GTCGCCGGGCGCCTGCAGCCGACCCGACCAGGTGAACAGCATCCAGTTGCGGGCGAAGATGCGCGTGCGCTCCTGCTCGTAGCGCTCGGGGTCGCGGTACCAGGCTGCCGGCAGGGTCCAGGTGAAGCCTTCCGGCGCCGTCTCGGCCGGGCTCGTCTTGATCATCGCACAACCTCTCGGTCGGAAGACGCCGGCTCTCGGCTGGCGCGCAGGATCTGCAGGATCACCAGCAGCAGGGTGACGGCGAACAGCACGGTCGCCGCCGCGGCGATGGTCGGGTCGACCTGATCGTTGATGCCGTCCCACATCTTCCGCGGCAGGGTGTAGACGGCGCGGGCGGCGATGAAGAGCGTCACCACGATCTCGTCCCAGGAGGTGAGGAAGGCGAACACCGCGCCGGCCAGGATGCCGGGCAGGATCTGCGGCAGGATCACCCAGCGCACGGTCTGGGACTGCGAGGCGCCGAGCGAGCGTGACGCCTGGTCTTGGCGCGGGTCGACCGCGGCCAGCGCGGCCGACACCGTGACCAGCACATAGGGCGTGGCCAGCAGCGTGTGGGCCAGGATCACCCCGGCGAAGCTGTCGAGCAGGCCGAGATTGGCGAAAAACCGGTAGAAGGCGAGGGCGGAGACCACCGGCGGCACGATCAGCGGCGCCAGCGCCAGCATCCGCGCCAGCTCGCCCAGCGCCGAGGACAGCCGCCACAGCCCGATCGCCGCCAGCGTGCCCAGCGTCACCGCCAGCACGGTGACGGCCAGGCCGATGCCGAGGCTCTGCAGCATCGCCGACCGCCACACCGGGTCGCCGAACAGCGTCTCGTAATGCTGGAAGGAGACGCCGTCGGTCGGCAGCGACAGATAGCGGTTCGGCGTCACCGACAGCGGCATCGCCACCAGGGTCGGCAGCATCAGGAACAGCAGCACCGCCCAGCACAGGGCGACCAGGACGGACCAGCGCATCAGGCCCCTCCACCGAACAGGCGCCGCACATCGACCACCCGCGACAGCGCCGCGAGCAGCAGCAGCACCGACAGCAGCAGCACCGACGCCATCATGGTGCCGACGCCCCAGCGCACGGTCTGGAAGATCTGCAGCCGGACGTATTCGGCGATCATCACCACCTTGCCGCCGCCCAGGATCGCCGGCGTGACCAGGAAGCCGAGCGACAGCACGAAGACCAGCAGGCCGGCGGCGAAGATCCCGGGCAGGGACAGCGGCAGGAACACTCTGGCGAAGGTGCGTAGCGGCCCGGCGCCGAGCGAGCGCGACGCGGCACTCAGGGCAGGATCGATGCCCTTCATCCCGGCATAGAGCGGCAGCACGGCGTAGGGCACCATGTAGTGCACCATGCCGACCAGCACGCCGAACTCGTTGCGCACCAGCGGCAGCGGCTCGGTGATCAGGCCGAGGCCGGCCAGCGCCCCGTTCACCAGCCCCTCGCTGCGCAGCAGGGTCAGCCAGGCGAAGGCGCGCACCAGCACCGACACCCAGAACGGCACCAGCACGAAGGCGGTGATCCACAGCCGGTGCCGCGGCGCCGCATGCAGCATGACATAGGCGACGAGGTAGCCGAGCAGCAGCGCGCACAGCGTGGTCCAGGCGGCGACGCGGAAGGTGGTCCACAGCACCCGCTGCATGGCGTCGGAGTCGACCAGGCGTTGGTAGTTGCCGAGGCCTGGCACCGGGTCGGTGACGCTGATCCACAGGATGTTGGCCAGCGGCACCAGGTACAGCAGTAGCAGCGCCGCCATCAGCGGCAGCACCAGCGCCCAGGCCGACGCGGGCGCACGGCGCCGCGCGACGGTTGGAGCTGCGCTGAGGGCGGTCGCTGCCATGCCTCAGCCCGCCATCAGGTCGAGGAAGTCGTTCTGCACGGTGTCGTAATTCTCGGCGTACCACGCGCTGTCGATCGGGATCTGGCGCTTGAAGTTGGGCTCGTAGCCGCAATCGATCTTCTGCAGCTCCGGCGGTAGGCTGGCGCTCGCCGCCGGGTTGGCCGGGCCGTTGCCGAGCAGCTTCAGCAGCTCGACCTGCCGCTCCGGCGTCTGGGTCGAGGCGAGGTAGTCGAACACCGCCGGCCCGGCCGGATTCTTCACCAGCACCGGCGCCACGCCCGGCGCGACGATGCCGTGATCCCAGGTCCAGGTGATCTTGCCGCCGGAATCGCGGTCCAGCACCGAGGCGCGGGTGCACCAGATCGGGCCCATCGCCACCTCGCCGTCACGGAACAGCTGCTGGCTTTCGGCCCCGCCGCCCCACAGCAGGAACTGGTCGCGGTTGTCCTTGATGATGGCGAACGCCTTCTTGACGTCGAGCGGATACAGCTTGTCCGGCTCGACCCCCGCGCCGATCAGCACCGCCTCCAGCGACCCGACCAGCCATTTGTAGATGGCGCGCTTGCCCGGGAAATCCTTGAAGTTCAGGTAGTCCTTGAAGCCGTTCGGCGTCTTGCCGCCGGTCTTGTCCAGGCTGAAGGCGTTGACGGTCGAATACATGTAGGTGGCGCAGCCGTAGTCGAAGACGAATTCCGGCCGCACCTTGGTCTTGTCGACCTTGCTGTAGTCATAGGGCTGGATCAGCCCCTGCTTGCTCAGGATCGGCAGGTAGAAGCCGTCGGCGTCGGTGCAGTCCCACACCACATTGCCGCTGTCGATCATCGCCTTGATCGCACCGGGGGTCGGTTCGGCGCCCAGCACCGTGACCTTGATGCCGCT
>NZ_JBYRFX010000623.1:0-11176 GCF_057815775.1 Inquilinus sp. | reverse complement strand
AATTCGAACTTCATCATGAACCGCTTGTCGGGGGTCAGGTTCTTCATCTTGCGGTGCCAGATGTCGTAATGGATCAGCAGCACCGAGCCGGCGTGGCGGGCGCCGGACCAGGCGCCGTCCTTCGCCATGGAGCCGGTGTGGAAGGCGCAGTGGCGCTGGCTGACCGGCAGCACAGCCGCTGGCGGCACCGCCGATCTCGACGCCCTGCGCAGCGGCCTGACCGGAACCCCAGCCGAAGCCGCGGCGGCGATGTCCGTGATCGCCGATCTCGGCGCCGGCGCGGCGGCCCTGGTGCCGGCGCTGCTGCCCTGGCTCGACGGCAACGACGAGGCGCTGCAGCTCGACGCCGCCTACGCCCTGGGCGCGATCGGCGCAGCGGCACTGCCGGCGCTGCTGGACCGGGTCTCGGCCGACACCAATCGCGATCCGGAAGACGGCAAGGAGAAAAGCGACGCCGGCCGGCTGACGCCGAAGGACTGCATCGCCCTGTCCTCGGGCTATGGCCTGGTCGAAATCGGCGCGCCGGCGGTGCCGGCGCTGCTCGACCTGCTGCGCACCGGCACCGACCGGGCCCGCAAGCTCGCCGCCTTCGCCCTGGGGGAGATCGCGGAAACCGGGCCGGAGGTGCGGGATGCGCTGATCGCCGTGCTGGACGATGCCGACCCGCACATCCGCATCGCCGCGGTCGAGGCGCTGGGGTTGAAGCCGGCCGATGACGCCACCGTCGCCGCGCTGGCCTGCAGCCTGGGGGATGCGGATGAGGAGGTGCGGTTCGACGCCGTGCTCGGCCTCACCCGCATGGGGCCCGCCGCGGCCGCCGCGGTGCCGGCGCTCGGGCGGGTGCTGACGGAGGATCCGAACCGCTATGTCCGCGGCTATGCGGTCGAGGCGCTGTCCCGCATCGGGGATGACGCGGCGCACCGGGTGCTGGTACCGTATCTCAAGCTCTCGCGCTGGTGCCCGATGACCACCTCGGCGAGCATTTTCTGACATAGTGCATGGCGCGGCATTGACGGATCGACGGGTCTCCCTCTCCAAGCGACCGGAACCGGAGGGAGGGGGAGGCGCCCCGATGCCGGACGACTCGCTGGCCGCCATGATCGCAGCGGCGCTGGCGGCCGGGTCGGGCCAGTCGCTGGCCGGCGGTGCCGTGCGCGAGACGGTGCAGGCGCTGGGCCGCGCCATCGTCGCCGGCCGCTATGACGAGGACGGTCCGCTGCCGACCGAGGCCGAGCTGGCGGCCGAATATTCGGTCGGGCGCAACGCGCTGCGCGAGGTCATCAAGGTCCTGGCCGGCAAGGGCATGATCCGCACCGCCCGGCGCTATGGCTCGCGCATCCGCCCGCGGCTGGAATGGTCGATCCTCGACCCCGACGTGCTGGCCTGGCATCTGCAGGAGCCGGACGGCATCGGCCGCTTCCTGGTCGATGTCGCCGAGCTGCGCGAGATCATCGAGCCGCGCGCGGCGGAGCTGGCGGCGCTGCGCGCCACCCCGGCGGAGGTGGAGGAGATCGTGGGGCTGGCAGCGCGGCTGGCAGTGGAGACCATGCCGCGGGTGCTGGACACCGATGTCTGGTTCCACCTGGCGGTGCTGAACGCCTCGCACAACCGCCTGCTGTCCGGATTCGCCCGGTCGCTCGACGTGCTGCTGCGGGTGCAGTTCCTGGTCTCGGCGCATGGCATCGCGCCGGAATACGCGTATAGCGCGTCGGCCGATTACCACATGGTGATCGCCGAGGGCATCCGCAGCCGCGACCCGGCCAAGGCGCGGGACGCGGTCATGGCGATGCTGACGCGCAATCGCGGCATCGCCGAGAAGGTCGCGGCGCCGGGCGGACCGCCTTAAGAAAGGCAGCCGCCCGATGCCGGTTTGGCTTAGGCCAGCGTGAGCGAGCGCGGCATCACGACGGTGCGGGTGCGGCGACGCTCGACCACCACGGCGCTGCCGCTGTTCGAGCGGACGGTCGAGGTGATGCGCATGGTCGACCGCTTGGCCATCTCCGCCGCCTGGGCGTCGGCCGTGGCGCGGACATCGTCGACCGACAGGCCGCAGAGTTCGGCGGCGATCAGCAGCCGCTCCTCATAATCGGCGGTCAGCCCTTCGGCGGCATAGAGCGCGTCTTCGACGGTCGGATATTCGCGCTTGGTGACGTAGCGGACGTTTTTGAGGGCAGGCATTGGATTGCTCCCGAAGACCTTCACCTGTTGATCCGGATCATCTGATCCCGGCCTTGCGTTCTGCACGGCCGGTCAAATGCCCGTAAAATGTGTTGCAAAGAGGGCGGGGCTGCGACCGCTGAGCGGCTTCTGGGCTGCGTCTCTCTGCTTTGACAGGAAACATCCTACCATTTCGCACTGCAACATAGATCTGCATGAAATGCTGCGGTGCAATGCGAAGAGCGAAGAGCTCGCTTCGCTTGTGAATCTTGTCGACAAATAAAATACAGAAGGTATTCTGGATGAGCCGACCTCAGGCAGGCGGCCGATCACACAGGGATGACAAGGCGATGGGCGGGCAACGCTGGGCCGGGGTCTACACGGCGATCACCACCAAGATGGATGCGGCGCAGGAGGTCGACCTGGCCGGGGTGCGCGCCGATGTCGCGTTCCAGATCGACGGCGGCGTCGACGGCATCATCTGCTGCGGCTCGATCGGCGAGGCCAGCACGCTGACCGCCGACGAGAAGATGGCGATCGCCACCGAATCCAAGGAAGCCGCCCGCGGCAAGCCGGTGCTGCTGACCGTGGCGGAAGATTCGACCCGCGCCGCCGTGGCGCTGGCCGAACGCGCCAAGGCCGCGGGCATGGACGGGCTGATGCTGCTGCCGGCGATGCGCTACGTCTCCGACCGGCGTGAGACGATCCAGCATTTCCGCACCGTGGCGCGGGCCACCGACCTGCCGATCATGGTCTACAACAACCCGCTGGCCTATGCCGTCGACGTCACGCCGGACATGTTCGCCGAGATGGCGGATGAGAAGAACTTCGTCGCGATCAAGGAATCCTCGGGCGATGTCCGCCGCATCACCGACATCCTGAACACCGTCGGCAGCCGCTACGACATCTTCACCGGCGTCGACGATCTGGCGCTGGAAAGCCTGATGCTCGGCGCCATCGGCTGGGTCGCCGGCCTGGTCTGCGCCTTCCCGCGCGAGACGGTGGCGATCCACAAGCTGGTCGCCGCCGGCCGGATCCCGGAGGCACTGGAGATCTACCGCTGGTTCATGCCGCTGCTGCACCTCGACGTCTCGCTGCGCTTCGTCCAGAACGTGAAGCTGGCCGAGGCGATCGTGCGCGGCACGTCGACCGTGGTGCGCCAGCCCCGGCTGGAACTGCAGGGCGCCGAGCGCGACCGGGTCGAAACCATCGTCCGCACGGCGCTGGCCAAGCGGCCGGATTTGGCGAAATACGGGGTTTGAGGTAGGAAGGCTTCAGCCTTGCGGCGGGGCGGCTTCGAACAGGCTCAGCCCCGCCACCTGTCCGGCATAGCGCCGGATCTGGTCGTCGGCGGTGACCAGGACCAGCCGTTCGACCACGGCCTGGGCGATCAGCATCCGATCGAACGGATCGGCATGGAGGCGGGGCAGGGCGGGAGCTGACTCGGCGTGCTGCTCGGCAATCGGCAAAGAGCCGAAACCGTTTGCGCGCACTGCGCGGGGTATCGGCTCGTCAAGCTTGAGTTTCCCAAGGGCATGCTTGATCGAGATCTCCCAGACCGAGGCGGCGCTGATCCAGATCTGGTTCGCGGGATCGGAGATCGCGCGTCGTGCCTTCATCGTCAGGCGACGATCGTCCTCGATCCACCAGAGCAGGATATGGCTGTCGAGCAGAAAGGCCGTCACTCGACGCCAAACGCCCGCAGAATCTCGTCCGGCAGCGGCGCGTCGAAGTCGTCCGCCACGTCGCGTAGCCCGATATTATTGACCGGCTTGCGCGGTTCCCGCTGCTCGGGCACCCCGACGATCCTCGCCACCGGTTTGCCGTGGCGGGTGATGACGATCTCCTCGCCGCTTCCCGCTCGGTCGACGAGGGAAGAGAGTTGGGCCTTGGCTTCAGCCAGCGGGATCGAGGCGGTCATCGGAACCTCCAAAATATCTGATGTTCCAAATTTGGTCATTTTGACCAGATTTTCAAGTGCGATCGAGCGTCAGTGGGACCACAGCGTCTCCAGCCGCTCCGGCACCGCCAGGCCGTCGGGCAGGGGATCGTCGGGTTCGATCGTGAAGCTGGCCTCGCCGGCATAGTGGCCGCGGCCGGCGACGCGGGCGACCACGCCGTCGGCCGTCACCCGGGCGATCCGCCCGGTGAAGGGCGCGCCGGACAAGCCACGAATTTCCCAGTTGGCGCCGGGCGCGATCCGCCCCTTGGCGTGTTCGAGCGCGAGGCGGGCGGTGACGCCGGAGCCGGTCGGCGACCGGTCGATCTGGCCGTCGCCGAACCAGCACAAATTCCAGCTTGGGCCCTGACCCGGCACCGCGTCGTCGGTCAGGATCGTGCCGTAGAGGAAGCCGAGATCCGGCTCGCGCGGATGGCGGATCGTCACGGTCGCCCGCAGATGGTCCGAAATCCGGGTCATGGCGTCGTGCAGCACCCTCACCGGCGTGCGCTGCAGGTCGAGGCCCAGCCGCGACGCCGGCAGGATGGCGTAGAAGGCGCCGCCATAGGCGATGTCGAGCGTCACCGGGCCGAGCCCCGGCACCTCCACCCGCAAATCCGGCACCGACAGGAAGGCCGGCACGCTCTCGAAGGCGACGTCGCCGATCCGGCCGTCGGCATCGACCGCGACGAACACCTCGACCGGCCCGCACGGGCATTCCAGCACGAAACGCGTCTCCGGCGCCTGCTTCGGCACCAGCCCTTGGTCCAGCACCCAGCGGCCCAGCGCGATGGTGGCGTGGCCGCACATGGTGGAATAGCCCTCATTGTGCGTGAACAGCACGGCCAGGGCGGCGCCGGGGTGGCTCGGCGTGGTCGGCCAGACGCCGTACATCTCGCGATGGCCGCGCGGCTCGAGCATCAGATGGCGGCGCACGGCATCATGGTTGGCCATGGCGTCGCGCCGCTTCTCCAGCAGGGTCGCGCCCTGCAACTCCGGCACCCCGCCGGTGAAGATCCGCACCGGCTCGCCCGCCGTGTGCATGTCGGTGACGGTGTAGTGGATGGGGTCGGATGTCATGTGGCGGCTCTCTTTGTCTGAAAGGAAGCTCTCATCGTTGACAACCCCCTCCCCCTAGCCCCCTCCCGCGAGGGGAGGGGGGACTCGATTTGTCGTTGCCGTTGCGGGCTATCGCCGATCGCGGGACCTCCGCTTTTCTGGTCCCCCCTCCCCCTGCGGAGGGTAGGGGGAGGGGGTTGGTCCCGCCGGGACCGCCGTCGCCTAAGGAACCGTGAACCCCTTCACGAACGGGTCGCGGTCGTCCAGGAAGATGGTGTTGTAGCCGGTGATCCAGGCCTGGCCGGCGACCGAGGGGACGATGGCGTCGCGGCCTCCGACCGTGGCCGTGTCCTCGACCCGGCCGTGGAACAGGCTGCCGATGATGCTCTCATGCACGAAGGCGTCGCCGGTCCTCAGCTCGCCGCGGGCCGCCAGCTGGGCCATGCGGGCCGAGGTGCCGGTGCCGCAGGGCGACCGGTCGATCGCCTTCTCGCCGTAGAACACGGCGTTGCGGGCATGCGCGTCCGGATGTTTCGGCCGGCCGGTCCACTGCACATGGCGCAACCCGGAGATGGTCGGGTCGTCGGGGTGGACGAAGTCGTAGCGCTCGTTCATCAGCCGGCGGACGATCGGCGACAGGCGCTGGATCTCCCCGGCCGACAGATCCTCCAGGTCGGCATAGCCCGGCTGCGGCTCGACGATGGCGTAGAAGTTGCCGCCATAGGCGACATCGGCGACCAGCGGGCCGAAGCCAGGCAGGTCGATCGCCAGCTTCTCCGCGTGCAGGAACGATGCGACATTGCGGATGCGGACCGAGACGACATGGCCGGCCGCATCCTGCTCGTATTCCGCCTCGACGATGCCGGCCGGCACCTCCAGCCGCAGCCGGCCCGGCTGCTTCGGTCGTACCAGCCCTTCCTCGATCATCACGGTCACCGTGCCGATGGTGCCGTGGCCGCACATCGGCAGGCAGCCCGAGGTCTCGATGAACAGGATGCCGGCATCGGTGTCGTCGCGGCTGGCCGGGTACAGGATCGACCCCGACATCACGTCATGGCCGCGCGGCTCGAACATCAGCCCGGTGCGGATCCAGTCGAACTCCGCCAGGAAGGCCTGGCGCTTTTCGCTCATGGTCGCGCCGTTGAGCGGCGGGCCGCCGCCGGCGACGACGCGGACCGGGTTGCCGCAGGTGTGAGAGTCGATGCAGAAGAAGGTGCTCTTGCTCATGTCACTGGAATCGTTGGATGCCGAAAGGGGCAGGGGCCGGCGTGCCGGACAGGATCGCCGAGACGAGGCGGGCAGTGGTGGCGGACAGGGTCAGGCCGAGATGGCCATGGCCGAAGGCGAAGACGATGCGCCGGTCGCGCGGATGCGGGCCGATCACCGGGAGGCTGTCGGGGGTGGACGGGCGGCGCCCCATCCATTCGGTGCCGCCGGTTTCCGGGATCGCCGGCAGGTAGCGCCGGGCCTTCTGCCGCAACGCCCGGGCGCGGGCGTAATTCGGCGGGGCGTCGACCGCCGCCAGCTCGACCGCACCGCCGATGCGCAGCCCGTCGGCCAGGGGCGAGGCGACGAAACCGTGATCGGCGAACACCACCGGCATCGGCAGGCGGACCGGCGCCTCCGGGATCGTGGTGTTGTAGCCGCGCTCGGTCTCCAGCGTCACCTTGAGGCCCAGGCCGCGGACGATCTCGCGCGACCACACCCCGGCCGCGATCACCACGCTGTCGAAGGCCCGGACCGTGCCATCGGCCAGGCGGACGCTGACGCCGTCCGGGCTGGGTTCGACCGCGGCGACGGCACCGGCCACCAGCCGTTCGCCCAGGAAGCGGCGCAGGTCCAGCAGCACGGATAGCGGGCTGTCGACCATCCAATAGGCGTGGCACAGCACGGCGCGGGCGAAGCCGCCGGCCAAGTCCGGCACCAGTGCGCGGGCCTCGTCCGCCGTCATCGGCTCGAAGTCGTGACCGCCGAGGCGCCGGCGCAGCTCCCATTCCGGCAGCGCGGCGCGGAAGCTGGCCTCGCTGTCATAGATATCCATCGCCCCGGTCTGGCGCAGATGGCTGGACAGGCCGGCCCGGCGGGCCAATTCGTGATGGTCGTCCAGCGCGCCGCGCATCAGCCCGCCCAGCGCGGCGGTCGATCGCTCGACCTGCCCGGCCCGGGCCGCGGCCAGGAAGCGCAGCAGCCAGGGCGTCAGCGCCGGCAGGTCGCGCCAGCGCAGGGCCAGGGGGCCCAGCGGGTCCATCAGCCAGCGCGGCACCGATCCGAGCACGCCCGGCCGGGCCAGCGGCGTGATCTCCGGAAAGGCCAGCAGCCCGGCATTGCCGGCGGAGGCGTGACGGTCCTCCGCCCGGCGCTCATAGACCGTGACGGCATGCCCGTCCGCCGCCAGCCAGGCGGCCGCGGCGCAGCCGATCACGCCCCCGCCGATGACCGCGATACCGGCCATTCGTCAGCCGACGATGCGAAGATCGCTGGGGAAGCTGGTCAGGCTGTCGACGCCGGTTTCGGTCACCACCACGTCGTCCTCGATCCGCACGCCGATGCGGCCGGCGGCGTACAGGCCGGGTTCGATGGTGAAGACCATGCCCGGCTCCAGCACCTGGTGGTTGCCGCGCATGATGTAGGGATCCTCATGGGTGTCGAGGCCCAGGCCGTGCCCGGTCTTGTGGATCACGAAGTCACGGAAGCGCGAACCCTCCAGCAGCGACAGCACCGCGTCGTCGACGGCATGGGCGGTGACGCCGGCCCGCGCCGTGGCGTGGCCCAGCCGGTTGGCGGCCAGCACCGTCTCGTAGAATTCGCGGGACTCGGCATCGGCCTCTCCGACGAAGACGGTGCGGGTGATGTCGGCGCCGAAGCCGTCGACCGAACCGCCGAAATCGAACAGCAGCGCATCGCCGCGCTTCGCCGTCTCATCGCCGGCATGGGCATGCGGCTCCGCCGCCTTGCCGCCGGCCGCGACGATCGGGGAGAAGGACAGGGCGTCGGCCCCGCCGGCGAAAAGATGGCCGATCAGCAGGCCCTGGATCTCGCGTTCGGACAGGCCGATGCGCACCGCCGCCAGGGTCTGCTCCAGTGCGGTTTCCGACAGGGCGATGGCCCGGCGCAGCGCTGCGATCTCGGTCGCATCCTTGCGCAGCCGGATGGCGGAGATCGCCTTCTGCGCGTCGACCAGCTCGACACCGGGTAAATGGCGGGCCAGGGCGATCTGCACGAACACCCGCATGCCCTGGCCTTCGACGCCCAGGCGGCGCACGGCCAGCCCGTCCGCCGCGGCACGGAAGGCGGCGTCATAGCCGTCGGCATCCTGCCAGGGGAAGACGCGGGCCGGGAAATCGAGGGCGCTCCAGCTGTTGCCCTCCAGCACCGGCAGCACCAGCCGGGCCTCGCCCTCCAGCGGCAGGATCAGCACGATCGGCCGCTCATTGGTGCCGAACCGGCCAGCGGTGACGTATTGGAAGTTGGCGCCGGGCACCAGGGCGACGGCGTCCAGCCCGGCGGCTGCCATGGCGCGGCGCAGGGCATCCAGGCGGTGGTTGCGAACGGTCATGGTCGGCCTTTCAGGCGGGAAGCGAAGCGGCGGGTGGTTCGGCGGCGGGGCCCAGGGCGACGTCGCCACCGACGCCGCCGGCCAGGAAGCCCTGGATCTGGCGCACGACCTGCCCGGCATGGGCGCGGGCCAGGCTGTCGGCCCGTTCGGCGTCGCGATCGATGATCGCCTGGATGATCGCCTCATGCTCGGCGACGAACTCCGCCGGCAGATGGTCGTCGAAGGAGGCGTAGTAGATCCGGTTCAGCCGCCGCCCTTCGTCCAGCAGCCGGCCGAACAGCTCGGTGTAATAGGCGTTGCGGCCGGCGCGGGCGATGGCGAGGTGGAAGTCGCGGTTGGTGTCGGACATGCCGATGGCGTCGGCCTCGGCCACCGTCCGGGCGAATTCGGCCTGGTGCGCCCGGATCTCCTCGAGATCCCGGGGCGTGCGGCGCAGCGCCGCCAGCCGCGTCGTCACCCTGTGCATCAGGGTCAGCGCGTCGAAATGGGCGGGCAGGGCGGAAAAATCGATCGGCGCGACGATGGTGTTGCGGTTCGGCAGGGTGGTGACCAGCCCTTCGCCGGCCAGCCGCACCAGCGCCTCGCGGATCGGCGTGCGCGACAGGCCGAAGCGCTCGGCGATGCGCGTCTCGTCCAGGGCCGACCCGGGGGCGACGACCAGGTCGAGGATGTCGTGCTTCAGCGCCTCATAGACCGTGGCGACGCCCTTGCCGCGGGTGCGCGGCTCGGCCGGTTCCGTCGGCGCAGGGTCGGCCCCGCCGCCGCGTTTCGTCGCCATCCGTGCCAAGGGCCTGTCCTTCCCGCAACCTGCTTCGGCGGGATGATAGGCTGGGAGAATGCAGTTTGTCGACAAGCCTGCGCAGGCGCAGGAAAAGGAGCGGCGAAGATCCCGCCGCCCCTTTTGAGGCTGGGCCGCGCGCCGGGCTTGGGACGGGACCGGAACGCAACCTGGGAGACGCGTCGAGGGTGCTCGATCGTCTCGATCGATATATTTCATGGAATACATCGATCAGTCAACGGCCGGGATGCCGGACTCGCGAATAGGGGCAACGTCGGCGCATACTTGGCGTAAGGGGCCAGATGAAGCGCCTGACAGACTGCAGGGGGACACATGCTCAAAGAAGATCATCAGGCGCTGAGGGAATGCCTTCTGCCGCCCATCCCGGAATTGCGAGAAGCCGCCGACTTGCTGAGCGAGGCGGCGGACGGTTTGCTGGCAGGTGATGAGGAACTGGCCCGGGATCGTATCCAACGTGCGGATCTGCCCGTCGTCCACGACTGGGCATCGCGCATCATGGGAAGCGTGGACCGCGATATCCATCGGTACCGGCGTATCGAGGGGCACGCCGATGCCGTGCTGCCCATCGAAAGGATTCCTGAGCGTATGCCGGGCCGCGCGATCGCCACGGCGATCTATGCGCGGGACGGCTGTCGCTGCCGGTTCTGCTGCAGCCGCGTCGTCCTGCCGATTGCGCGGTCCGCCATTGCGGCGAAGCTTCCCGGCGCCATTCGCTGGGGGGACAAAAATAGGGAACAGCACGCGGCCTTTTTTGCCCTCACCGCGACGATCGATCACCTCGTCCCGCATGCGAAGGGAGGCGGGAACGAGCTGGAGAATCTTCTGACGACCTGCCAAGCCTGCAATTTTGGCAGAGGCGTCTGGCTGATCGCTGAAGTCGGGTTGATGGACCCACGGATCCGCCCGCCGATTGTGGATTCATGGGACGGCTTGATGCGGCTTTCCGCCAGTAAACCCCGAAAGGCTGGGCAGGCCCGAGCGGCCACCACAGCCCTGACGACTGCAAAAGACGTTGCCAAACCTTCAGTGGTTGCCGACGCATCGAACAAGCAGGCGGCTTGGTTTTCCAGTCTGGATCATGACCTGGGCACATCTTCGGCCCGACTGCTGACTTTCCTGCGAGACTGCGAACCTCTCGAGGTCAACTGGAAACTCAACAAAGTGCTGCTGGTCAGCATGAATGCCGGTGGCCGATCGCTAAATGTCTTTGGCATCGAGCCAAATGGAGAGGTGGAAATCCCCTGGTCTATCGGCGAAGAGAAGAATCGGTTCCGCTGTTTTGCGGAGACCCTGGCTGCTGCGATCCCCGAAGCGATCATCTATGAGACGCCGAGGATGTGGCGTGTCCGCAAGGAAAGCGGAAGGTTGAACATCCTCGACATCCTGAACGCATCCGACGGGGCTCTCGAAGCGTTTCGGAAACTGCGCCAAGCCCTAGAGAACTGATCACCCCGATGCTCCACCCGCCCGCCGCAACTCGCCGGGGCGGATGCCGTAGCGGCGGTGCATGGCGCGGCTCAGCGCGCCTTCCGACTGGTAGCCGACCTCCGCCGCGACCTGTGCCACCGAGGCCTTGCCCCGCAGCAATTGCTGGCGAGCGAGGCCCAGCCGCAGGTCGGTGAGGAAGGCCAGCGGGGGGCTTCCCGCCGCGGTGCGGAAGGCCCGC
>NZ_JBYRFX010000622.1:0-6313 GCF_057815775.1 Inquilinus sp. | reverse complement strand
TGGCCGACACGACCTTCAGGTTGGGGGCGACCTTCGCCACCGCGACCGGGGCCGCCACGACGCCGTCACCGCCCCGGGCCAGGGCGACGCGCTTGCGGTCGGCCTTGCGCAACTCGTCCACCGAATGCCGCAGCACCAGGTTCTGCAGCACGCTGTGATCCCAGATCGTACCGCCGGCCGGGGCGACCAGGGGCTTGAGATCGAGCGGGAAGGCGCCGATCAGCGCGTCCTCGTCGATCGTCACCGGCTCCCACACATCGTCGATGGTGTCGATCACCTCCTGCCAGTCGGTCTGGAGGGCGCGCGGCTGGGCGTAGCTCCAGACCTTCTCCTTGCCGATGCCGGTGTAGAGATCGACGATGCGCAGATCGGTCGGCCCGTTCGGGTCGAGTTCGGTGATGGCCAGGCCGGCTTCGGTCCCGGCCGGCGAGAAATACAGGCAGGGGATGCCATAGCTTTCAGCGATGACCATGCCGTGCAGGCTGGTCGAGACGATCCGCTTGCAGGCCAGGATCTCGTCCATCTTGGACTTCATGCCGTCCATGCCGTCGGCGATCGGCGTGACCGTGCTGATCAGCCGGATCTTGCCGGCGAATTCCGAGGGCACGTCGAAGCGCCGGAATTCCGGCCGGGGATGGGTCTCGAAACCGCGATCCGCCAGCTCGGAGAGATGCAGGATGACTCCGAGCTCCCACTTCTTCTCGATCGCCGGCTTGTAGTAGCGCGGCAGCAGCCAGACCGGGTCGCCATAGACCCCGCCGCTGGAACGCCCGCCCAGCAGCTTGGCGGACACCGGGCCGCGGGTCGCGGGGACATGGAAGGTTGAATCCGACGAAACGGTGAACGGCACGCGCTCGTTCATCGGGGCGGACGGGTTCTTCCAGTTGGAGCAGCCGGTGCCCCAGAACCAGACCTCGCCGCCCTCGAAGCCGTGGCCGATCGTGCCGACGGCGCCCATGCGCACGGATTTGGACTTGGTCGGGATGCGCGCGACGTCCAGGCCGGACAGCAGCGACACCATCACCGGGCTGAGGGCATCGCCGAAATTGAGATAGTCCATCTCGATCGTCGAGCCGGCCCAGGAGAGCGGAATCTGGCCCAAGTCACGGGTGACCCGCAGCAAGCTGTTCATCATGCGTCTCGTCCGCTTCCGTCAATCGTTGTTGGGCAATCGTCGTAGGACAGTGTCTTAGGGGCAGTCTGTCGTCGGATCGGGAACCGGGGCCTGCAGGTCAGGCCCGGCCGGTCAAAGGGCGCCCGCGCAGCGCCGAATACAGGCGCCGCCAAGGAGCGTCGGGGGCCTTGGCGTCGGAGGCCTTCGCATCCGGGGGCTTGGCGTCGGTTCGCACCGGCGCCTGCAGTGGTGAGGATCGATGCTGCAACGGGATCGATTGCAGCACGGGATGGTCGAACACCGTCTCCAGCCCCGGCGGCCGCAGCGGATTCAAATCGAGCGGGAACGCCTCAACCATCGGCGTCGTGTCGAAATCGGCGAACTGCCAGGCCTTGTCGATCGCCGCCATCAGCGCCGGCCAGTCCGTTGCTTCCCGCCGCGGCTGGCCGTAGATCGGCAGGCGATTGCGGCCGAGCCCGCGATAGAGATCGACGATCCTGAGGTCGAGCGTGCCGTCCGGGTCGAGATCCGATGTCGTCAGGCCGCGCGGCGACCGCGGCGAGAAATACAGGCACGGGATGCCGTAGCTCTCGGCGAAGACCATGCCGTGCAGGCTGGTCGACACGATCCGTTCGCAGGACAGGATCTCGTCCAGCCTCTATCGCATGCCGGACAGGCCGATCGGCGTGACCGTGTGGATCAGCTTGATGTCATCGGCCAGCTCGTCGGGCACGACATAGCGCAGATGCTCCGGCTTCGGCCGGACATCGAAGGACCGGTCCTGCAGATCGGCCAGGTGAATGATGACGCCCAGCTTCCAGCGCTTCTTCCGTGGGCCGGGGTAGAATTCGGGCAGCAGCCACACCGGGTCGCCATAGACGGCGGGGCCGACGGTGTTCTCCTCGCCCAGGATGCGGCGCGACACCGGTCCGCGCGTGGCGGTGATGTGCAGCCGGGTGCCCGGCAGGGGCGCCACCGGGATGCGCTGGTCGGCCGGCGCGCCGGGATTGCGGTAGCGCGAGGTGCCGGTGCCCCAGACCACGACGTCGCCCTGCTTCAGGCTGTGGCCGATGGTGCCGACCGCGGCCATGCGCAGGCGGGTCGATTCATGCGCCACATGCTCGATCGGCAGCCCGGACAGCAGCGCGACCATGACCGAGCTGAGGGCGTCGCCGAGATTGACGTAATCCTGGTCCCGCGTCGCGGCAACCCAGGTCAGCGGCACGATTTCGCGCTGTCTGACCGACGCCGCCAGGGCGCGGATGGTCTCGTTGCTCGGCACAGCCATCGATCGCCCACGATTCCGTTATCCTGTCTAAAGGTTTTAATCTGGAACCATCGCCGGTGTCATGACTTTTTGCACCGCAACATCCATAAAAATGGCAAAAACCAGCCAGGGCGCGGTTTCGGCGATTTCACGTCGTCGTTCCGATCGTCACGAAAAATCAAGATCTTCCACTACGGCGGCGTGAATCGGCTACATTTCGGATTCACGACGCCAGTCCGTCAGCATCAAAATCTTCGAATTCTTTGATGCGACATCTGGCCCCCTCTCCCCAACCGGGATTTGCCGCGATCCTGGCGTGGGGGAGCCGCCGGACAACCAGAGCGAGACCGCCTATGCCGATCCGACACCTGGCCGCAGGCCTGCTGCCCGCCGCCGCCATGGCCGCAGGCCTGTTCGGCGCGCCCCCGGCCCAGGCCCAGATGAGCTCCGACAAGATGTCGGACTTCATGATCATGGATGTGTGCGTCGACCGGCAGGACAAGATCATGCCCGACCTCGTGCCCGGCGACCGCGACTGTTCGCGGCACCGCAATATCAAAGCCGGCGAGGCGATCCCGTACCACCTGCACAACTTCCCCGCCCCGAACGGCCCCTGCCCGCAGCGGCTGGGCACGGTGTCGAAGGACAACATCCCGGTCACCAAGGACGGCGTCACCCGCATCGTCAGCTTCTACGACCGGGGCGTCGACCACAGTTGCCCGAAGGTGGCGCCGGACGCACCGACCTTCGGCAAGCTCGACACCGGCAAGGAAGGCGGCTCGGTGCAATGGGCCGACGACCGCTACGGCTACATCATGGGCAGCTGGAGCCCGGTGGCCCTGTCCTATTGGCTGACCCCGTCCTGCACGGAGTCGCCCAACACGTCCGGCCGCTTCCGCTATGGCTGGGTGATCGCGCCGGCCACGCTGCCGCCGACCGGCGGCAGCGGCTATGCCGTGTTCGAGAGCAAGCTGGCCAACACCAAGGGCGCCGAAGTGCCGGAGGGCTGCCCGAAGCGCTTCAACCACCCCTTCACCGCCTGGACGCGCGACAATTTCACCTATAAATCCGGCCGCGACCTCGACACCGTGATCTCGATGCGCTTCTCCGGCTCCAGCCGCGACGGCACCGGGCCCGGCGACGCGACCCAGGTCGAGATCACCTATTGGACCAAGGAGTTTGGCCTGACCCGCTGGGAGAAATGGGCCCGGGCCGACTGGGTGCATCCGCGTAGCCTGAAGGCGGCGCCCGACCTTGGCCGCACCCTGTATTCCCAGGACACCTGCAGCCAGCCCTACATCTTCCGCACCGCCCTGGCCCCGGGGCTGGCGATCCGTGACGGCGGCGGCAAGGACGGCGACTACAGCCGCGACGTCGCCGACCCGAAATCCGGCGAAAGCCACGAATGGCACATGTCGCTGTGCAGCGACTACACCAATGTGGTCAAGGATCCCGAAGGCGGGCTGGTGCCGCCCTGGGGCCAGGCGATCAGCGATATCTTCTGGCAGGAATAGCCGCAGCCCAAAGCAAGACGGCGCCGGAAACCGGCGCCGTCTTTCAGTTGTGATGGGTGATCGTTAACAGGCGATCAGCGCCAGAAGCCGTCATTCCGCGGGGGTTCCGACCGGCGATCGGCGGTCGACCGGGCCTGCACCCGGTCATGGCGCAGCGCCGCCGGGGCGCCGCGGCGATGCCGGCGGCGCGGCCGGCCGATCTCGAGCCCGGCCCGGTCATCGGACGGCCAGATGCCCATCGGCCAGGTCTCCGGGCCGCGATCCGCACCCTCGTCCTCCAGCAGCGCCAGCCGGCGCTGCCAGGCCACCCGCTCCTGGCGCGAGGTCGGCGATTTCATGGGATAGCCCAGCGGCAGGCCCCAGCGTAACCGGTACTGGGCGGGACTGAGCCCGTGCTTGGCCTGAAGATATTGCCCGAGATCTTCGCAGGCGCAGCCGTCTTCCAGGCAGATCAGATAGCCCAGGCCGATGGTTTCGCGCCGGAGCACCGCCGGCCGCGGCGATACCGGGGCCGTCTCGGGAGACATTATGGGTTTCGATGCGGGCAGGCGGGACAGGTCTTCCAGCACTGCCATGATTTTGGAGATCAGTTGAGAGTCTTCGGATGAAGCGGATGAGCGGCCGGCGCGATAGGCGTTCGCGATCTCCCGGGCACAGTCCCGGCGACGCAGCGCGAGATGCGGCAGGTCGGCATCCGATCCGGCGGGATTCGGGCTGGCCTCTCGGATCATCTCGCCAAGCTGATCAGGTCGCATTCAATCCTTCCCTTCGACACACAGCTCAGATACTCGGCCCGCCAGAACTGCATCCTTGTCGATGAACACTTTGTGAAAGCGTCACCGCCGCCAACCCAAAGATGCCACGGTCGGCCGATTGACCAACATGGTTATCCTCTCCCCGACTGTATTGTCATTGATTGCAACACGGCACCGCATACCCGGGTATTACACAATCCGAGTCGCAAAATCAGCCTAGCAGCAAGCGTTGGGCACGTTAATCCTTAAAAAGTATTGCGTGCCACCATTTTAAATCGGAACCCTCCGATTCGGAGGAGAGATCGACACACCTCCTTGGCCGCACGGCCAATGCCGGCCGTGCAAAACCTGGAGCGACAACACACGACCATGATCCTTGTTCCGGCTTCCGCCTGCGATCGTATCGCCCTTTTCGGATTTCCCGACATCGGGGCCAACATTGAGGCGAAGCCAAAGACTCATTCTATATCAGTATCTTATGGATCGAGCGCCGGGATAGAGTGTGGTCTGGTCGACGGAATCCGCACCGACCGGCTCCGCCTGGCCAGCAGGGCCTCCGACGAAAAGACGGGAACCATATTGTAATTGTCACGTTAGGACCTTGCGGAAATCCCACGAAACATCCTAAAATTGCATTTAGATTCTTTGCCATCCAGTGGAGGGAGGCGATCTGAATCCTTGCGTGAGTGGTTTTTCCGACCCGGACCAGCCACCGCTCATCGACGGATCGCTAACTAAGAAAGAGTGTCATGGCTCGCCCAAGCGAAACTGAAATCCTGAGGTTCACCAAAGAAATCGTCGTCGCCCACGTGTCCCGCAACACGCTCGACAGCGAAAGCCTGCTCAACCTGATCCGCAACGTCTACACCACGCTCAGCGGCACCCAGGGCGCACTCTCGGCCGAGACCGCCGAGGCTGCGCTGGACGGCGCCGGCCTGAACGGGTCGCACGCGGCGGGACATGGCAATGACGGGCACGGCAGCGACGGGACGGAAGACGACATGGCGGTGCCGCATGCGGCGGCCCCGCTGATGCCCGCCGTGCCGGTCGAGGATTCGGTCACGCCGGACTACATCGTCTGCCTGGAAGATGGCCGCCGCTTCAAGACCATGAAGCGCTGGCTGCGCGCCACCTATGGCCTGACGCCGGAGCAGTATCGCGAGAAGTGGGGCCTGCCGAGCGACTATCCGCTGACGGCGCCGAACTACACCAAGGCGAAGTCGGCGGATGCCAAGCGGCAGGGCCTCGGCGCCGGCCGGCCCGAACTCTCGCGGCCTGCTGCACGCCCCGGCCGCCAGCGCGCGATCCGGACGAGCGAGAAGAAGAGCAAGCGCTGACACCCTCCGGGCCGGCGCCACGCTGACCTGACATCAGCGGGCGCCGCCCCCGGCCCGGTCTCCGCGTGGCCTACAACCACCCGCGTCCTGGAACGGGGGTGGCCTTTTCGCCAATTGTTCTATATATGTTCCCATCGAGATTCGCAGAATCCGGACTCGTCATGGGGCAAATCCAGCAATTGGCGTTCTGGCTCGACCCGGCAGAGACCGGGTCGGCAAGCCGCGCCCGCGTCACGGCACCTAGGCCGCCGGCCCGCGACCGCGCGGTGCCTGAGCAGCCGCAATTGCCGGTGGCCGCCGCGCCCGCGATCCTGACGGCCCCGCCC
>NZ_JBYRFX010000621.1:0-5893 GCF_057815775.1 Inquilinus sp. | reverse complement strand
CTCCTGGTTCGACGGTTGCGATAGGTCGCCAACGCGGCGGGTTGCCTATCCGTCCGCCGAAGATGATCGGTCGCAGCACCGCAAGCACTCCGCCCCTTGCTCTCAAATTTCCGGGGCCGTGGCGACCCGGAACTTGCGATTTGGCGGAAAGCCTTGCGGCCGAATTCGGCCGCAACAAGCGGAGCGCGCGGCCGGGGCAGGGGGGCGGATGGTCCTGTCCTGGTCCCGACCACGATCCTCGCGAGTCTCTCATGCCACCGACCTCCGCCCCGCTGCCACCGGCGTTCCGTCGCCTGGCCTGGTCCAACCTCGCCGCGCAATCGGCGGAACAGATCGGCCTTGCCGCCGCGCCGATCGTCGCCGTGCTCGCGCTGGGCGCCGGGGCCGGCGGCACCGGCCTGCTGCAGACCGTGCAGACGCTGCCCTTCCTGCTGCTGTCGCTGCCGGCGGGGATCCTGGTCGACCGATCCTCCCGCCGTCGGCTCATGGCGGGGGCCGAGGCGCTGCGGGCGCTGTCCCTGATCGCCATCCTGGTGCTGGCCGAAACCGGAGGGCTCAGCCTCGGGCTGCTGGCCGCGCTCGGCTTCCTCGGCGCCGCCGGCACCGTCGCCTACAGCGTGGCGGCGCCGTCGCTGGTCCCGGACCTGGTGCCGCGCGCCGCGCTGCCGGCGGCCAATGGCCGGGTCGAGCTGGCGCGCAGCGCCGCCTTCGCCGCCGGGCCGGCGGTGGCGGGCGCGCTGGTGGCCTGGACCGGGGGCGGCCTGGCCTTCGCCGCCGCGGCGGCGCTGTCCGCCCTGGCGGTGGTCCTGCTCATCGGCATCCGCGAGCCGGCCCGGCCGGCGCCACCGCCGCGACACATCCTGCAGGATCTGCGCGAGGGCGCAGCTTTCGTCCTGTCCCATCCGCTGCTGCGGCCGGTGCTGCTGACCGCGGTGTTCTTCAACATCGGCTGGTTCGTGCTGCAGGCGATCTATGTGCCCTATGCCGTCGGCCATCTCGGCCTCAGCGCCTCGGGCGTCGGCATCACCCTGGCGGTCTATGGCGTCGGCATGGTGCTGGCCGCGCTGGCGACTCCGCGGATCGCCCGGCGGATGCCGTTCGGGGCGATGCTGCTGGTCGGGCCGTTCTCCGGCCTCGCCGGGGCATTGCTGATGCTGCTGACCGTCTGGGTGCCGTCGGCGCCGGTCGCCGGCCTGGCCTTCTTCCTGTTCGGCGCCGGCCCGATCCTGTGGACCATCGCCTCGACCACCCTGCGCCAGGCGGTGACGCCGCCGGCGCTGCTCGGCCGGGTCTCGGCGATCATCACCATGGCGACCTATGGTTCGCGCCCGGTCGGGGCCGCGATCGGCGGCCTGGTCGGCGGCAGCCACGGCGCCGCCGCCTGCCTGGTCATCGCCGTGCTCTGCTTCGTCATCCAGGCGCTGGTGATCGCCGGCTCCCCGGTGCCACGGCTGGCGGCGTTGCCGGAGGCGGCCTGACGTCTCAGCGCGCCCGGTCGAGGACGTCCACCACCAGGGCCGCCAGCCCGAACCCGGCGCCGATCAGGCAGACCAGGGACCAGCCCCCAGCCCCCAGCCGCCCAGGCGATGCCGGCCAGGGCCGAGCCGACGGCGCCGCCGAGGAAGAACAGGCCGACGAACAACCCGTTCAGGCGGCCGCGTGCTTCCGGCCGCAGCAGGTTGATGGCGCGGCGGCCAAGCGTCTGGTCGCCGGTGGCGCCGACATCGAGCACCACCGCGCTGCCGCCGAGCAGGACGAGGCACAGGGCGGATCCGATACCGGCAGAGGCGGACCCGCCCCAGGCGGCCAGGGCAAAGGCCACGACGATCGCGATGTGGGACGCGATGGTGGCTGGCCGGGTCCAGCCCCGGTCGCCGGCCCGGCCGAAGATCGGCGTCACCGCCGCACCGCCGGCGCCGACCAGGGCGAACAGGGCGATGCCGCGCTGGCCCAGCTCGAAGGGCGGCTGCGCCAGCCGCAACGCGATGGCGGTCCAGAACACGCTGAACGCCGCCATGACCAGGCTCGCCGTCAGCGCCCGGGACCGCAGCACCGGTTCTGCCCGCAGCAGATGCCACAACGACGCGATCAGGGCGGGATAGCCGATCCGGCTGGCCGGCCGGCGCCGGGGTAGGCGCAGGGCCAGGACCAGGGCCAGCAGGCCCATGGCGACGCCGCTGGCGGCGTAGAAGGTGCGCCAGCCGAAGCCGTCGGCCACGGCGCTCGCCAGCGGCCGCGACAGCAGGATACCGGCCATCAGCCCGCTCATGATGTCGCCGATGACGCGGCCGCGGTGCTCCGGCGGTGCCATCGACGCGGCGATCGGCACCAGGAGCTGGATGGCGGAGCATGCGGCGCCGAGCAGGAACAGGGCCGCCAGCAGGGTGGAGGCGTTCGGCGCCAGCGTCACCAGCCCGGCGAAGGCTGCAGCACAGGCGAGCATCCGGACGATCAACCAGCGATTCTCGACCAGGTCGGCGAGGGGCACCAGCAGGAACAGCCCGGCGGCATAGCCCAGCAGGGTCGCCGTCGCGACCAGCCCGCTGCCGGCCGTCGTCAGGCCGAAGGCCGGCCCGATCAGGCCGACCAGCGTCTGCGGCGCGAAGACATTGGTGACGATGATGCCGACCGACACGGCGAACAGCAGGATGAGTGGTCGGGTGAGCCCCACCTCCACCTCATCCGGGACTGCGGCAACGGTCTCGCTGGTGACCGACATGGGGATCGCCTCGATGATTGATCGGCATATTGATGACGATCTTTATTCTCGATCATCAAGATGATACAATTCAATTGTACCTATAAAGATTATGCGGATCTGGCATGAATATTCCGGATTTGGAGGCCTTCGTCGCCGTGGTCGAGACCGGCTCGATCGTAGCGGCCTCGGCACGCCTCAACCTCACCCAGCCGGGGGTGACGCGGCGGGTGCAGAACCTGGAGGACGGGCTCGGCGCGGCCCTGCTCGACCGCCAGTCGAAGCCGCTGAAGCCGACCGCGGCCGGCCGCGAGGCCTATGAACAGGCGCGCCGCGTGCTGCGCTCTGTCGAGGATCTCAGGTCGAGCGTGGCATCGGATGGCGAGGTGCGGGGCGAGTTCCGGCTCGGCGTCATGCCCTATCTGTCCGAGGCGGCCCTGTCGGTCCCGCTCGACCGGATGCGCGAGGCCTTTCCGCAGTTGACGCTGCGCATCACCTCCGGCTGGTCGCCGCGGCTGCTGGAGCAGGTCTCGCGCAGCGTGCTGGATGCGGCAGCCCTGTGCCTGGTGGACGGCGCCATCCCGCCGGAGGATCTGATCGCGGAGGACCTCGGCACCCAGCCGGTGCTGTTGGTCGCGGCGCCGGGGCTCGGCATTCCCAATCCGGCCAGACTGGCCGACCTGTCGCGCTTCCCCTGGATCATGAATGAAAGCGGCTGCGGCTTCCGCGCCTTCATCCGGCAGCGCTTCGAAGCCGCGCGCCTGCCGTTCCGCGTCGGGATCGAGGCGTTGAGCGTCGACCTGCGGATGTCGCTGGTGGCGCGCGGCCTCGGCATCGGGGTCCTGACTCCGGCCGCCTTCGCCGACAGCCGCTGGCAGGGGGCGGTCGAGGTGATCGACGCCCCGGATTTCCGGCCGCAGGTGCGGTGCTGGATGCTGCACCGGCCCCCGGCCGGCCGGCTGGCCCTGCCGATCGCGACGTTCCGCGAGGGCCTGGCCAAGGCCCTGGCTCTACCGGTCCCCTACGCGTTCTAAAGGCTGCCCGGTGGCTGAAGCCACCGGGCGCGCGGGTGCCTTGCTACCCAGCCTTCAGCGTCGGGGTGATGTCGATCGACACCGGCTCGGTCGGTAGCGGATACAGCCGTTCGCCGGGCACCGACAGGTTCAGTTTCTTCAGGTCGATCTGCATCACCGTCGGGGTGTCATAGGTGCGGACATTGAACACCCGCTCGGTCAGCGCCTTGACCACCACCCATTGCGTGTAATCGTCCTCGGACACGCCGCGCTTGTTCGGCAGCGACGCGCTGGTCCCGGCCGGGATGTCGACCGTGTTCAGCAGGTGCAGCGCCAGGTTGCACGCCGCTTCGCTGTCCGCCGGCCGGGTCGCGAAATGCTTCTGGAACACGGTGCGGATGAAGCGCGATGGCGGGGTCGAATCCCCGGGCAGGCCGCGCATGCCGCTGCCATGGCCGGGCGGGCTGAACTCCTTCAGGCCGATCCGGATCGATTCGGCATCGGTCGCTTTGAGCCCGACATAGGTCTCGATGTTGGTGAGCTGCCAGGGGAAGGGCGGAGCGTTGGTCAGCACCGCGACCGGGTTGTCGTGGATCCGGGTCTCGCCATCGATGAACTCGATGACGATGCTGTGGCCGTGATGGTCATGCACCGGGAAGTGCAGCGGCATCTCGTCCTGCAGCAGCGTGCTGCCCCAGACTTCGATCCCGGCCAGCCCCTGCCTGACCTCCTCGACCGTCGCGCAGGTCGCCAGCACCCAGCTGGTGAACAGGTCGGCCGCCAGCGCCTTCGACGGGTCGGACACCTTGTGCGGGTACTGCGTGCCCGGCAGCCACAGGGCGCCGATGCTCAGCCCGGCATCGTTCATGCCGTCGGTGATGATGTGCGTGCCATAGGCGTTCAGGCCGACATAGCCATGCGTCGCGGTCCAGCGCAGGCCCTGCTTCAAATCGGGCGCCGCACTGTGCTTTTCCGTACCTTTTCCGCCGATCAGGATCCCTGATTTCAGATCCGATCCGAATTCCATGCTGCGACCGTTGACGACGCTGAGATCGTGCGCCAGCAACAAAAAATCGGTGCACATAACGGCCTCCTCGGGTGGGGATCCCGATCGAACCCGGCAGAATAGGCCGGTCGGCAGCGTCGATGCCTGCCGCGACGGGACCCGGGTGACACCTCACTCAAAAGATTCGGCGGCGAAATCTCGGGGAAATGGTCCCGTCGCCTGTTCGAACCGCACGCACAATGGCATGGATTCGGGCCCGGTCATAGGTCCAGATGGCCGCCATCGCTGGGGCCAGATCTATAAAATCCTATCGAATTCCGGAGGCAGCCGGAGGCGGCGAGGGCTACGCCCGCCGCTTCTGCTTGGCCTGCTGCAGATAGGGCGCGAGATAGCGTCCGGTGTAGCTGCGGTCGGCCCGCACCACATCCTCCGGCGTGCCGGCGGCGATGATCTCGCCGCCGCCGTCGCCGCCCTCGGGGCCGATGTCGACGATCCAGTCGGCGGTCTTGATGACCTCGAGATTGTGCTCGATCACCACCACCGTGTTGCCGCCCTCGGCGAGCTCCTGCAGCACCTCGAGCAGCTTGGCCACGTCCTGGAAGTGCAGGCCGGTGGTGGGCTCGTCGAGAATATAGAGGGTGCGGCCGGTCGCCCTCTTGCTCAGCTCCTTGGCGAGCTTGATGCGCTGGGCCTCGCCGCCGGAGAGGGTGGTGGCCTGCTGGCCGACATGGATGTAGCCGAGCCCCACGCGCTGCAAGGTGGTGAGGCTGTTGCAGATGCGCGGCACGGCCTTGAAGAAGTCGGCGGCCTCGTCGACGTCGGCCTCGGCTACATCCACCTCGGCCAGTCCGCCACCACCCTCTCCGGCGGCGAGGCCCAGCGCATGAAGCTCGCCCGCGAGCTCTCCAAGCGCCAGACCGGACGCACCCTCTACCTCCTCGACGAGCCCACCACCGGGCTCCACTTCGACGATGTCCGCAAGCTCCTCGAGGTCCTCCACCGCCTCACCGACCTCGGAAACTCCGTCATCATCATCGAGCACAACCTCGACATCATCCGCAACGCCGACTACATCCTCGACCTCGGCCCCGAGGGCGGCGAGGGCGGCGGACGCATCATCGCCCACGGCACGCCCGAGCAGGTCGCCACCGTGCGAGGCTCCCACACCGCCGACTT
>NZ_JBYRFX010000620.1:0-1879 GCF_057815775.1 Inquilinus sp. | reverse complement strand
GCGACGACCTCGCCGACGCCCTCATGCCCCAGGAACAGGGGGTGGGGACGGTGGGCCGGGCCGCCGCCCTGCCAGATAGGCAGGTCGGTGGGGCAGACGCCGCAGGCCTGCAGCCGGACCAGCAATTGGCCCGGCCCGGGGCGGGGCACCGGCATGCTCCGCACCGCCAGGGGCGCCCCCGGCGCCTCCAGCACCGCAGCCAGCATCGTATCGGGCAAGGTCATTGCGCCAGCGCCGCCTGGACCACGCCCAGCGCCGGGCGGCCATCCAGCGTGGTGACGCCGTCGAGCCAGGCGGCGACCTTGTCGGGGTGGGCCTTGATCAGCGCCGCCGCGGCTGCGGGGGCGTCCGCGCCATCGTCCAGGATCATCCGCATGCCGGCATTCTCATAGTCGATGTCGAAGGCGAGATTCGCGAAGAAGTGGGCCAGGTTGGGGCAGGCGGCGGCATAGCCCGGCCGGGCGATCGTGCGCACCGTCGACCCGCCGAAATCGGGCCCGAACTCCTCGTCGCCGCCGGAGAGGTAGGTCAGCTTGAAGTCGAGATTCATCGGGTGCGGCTGCCAGCCGAGGAACACGATCCATTCCTTCCGGGCGACCGAGCGCTGGACCTGGGCCAGCATCGCCTGTTCGCTGGATTCGACGATCTCCCAGTCCTTCAGCCCATGCCGCCCAGCCGCCACCATGTCGAGCAGCGGCTGGTTGGTGCCGGGTTCGATGCCGTAGATCTTCTTGCCGAACTTGTCGGGGTATTTGGCGAGATCGTCGAAGCTGTGCACGCCGGCCTCCGCCACCTCGGCCGGCACGGCGAGGGTGTATTTGGCGCCGGTCAGGTTGGTGCCGAGCACCTCGACCCAATGCTTGTCGAAATAGTCCTTGAACTCGATGTCCTGGGCCGGCCGCCAATTGCCGAGGAAGACGTCGACCTGGCCGTTCTTCAGGCTTTCATAGGTGATGTTCAGGCCCAGCAGCGTGTTGGTCATCTCATAGCCCATGGCCTTGAGCACGATGGCCGCCGTGTTGGTGGTCAGGGCGATGTCGGTCCAGCCCATATCGGCGCTGCGGATCCTGGCGCAGGACGCGTCGTCCGCCGATGCGGCGGCCGACCACAGCACGCCGGCCAGGGCGACAGCGATCAGTCTCTTCATGATGGCCTCCCGATGGTTGATCGGTGCGGGGGCAGGCCGTCTGCGCGACCATTGCAACCCCGCCTCTAGCCAAGCACGGCAGGATTTTTTGTCAATTCAGTTTTTTGTATGAGCATACAAAAACCTGGACGCCTAAACTAATTTCAAGGATTGGGCCGGGGAGTGGGATGCGAAAACCGATCGAGGAAATCCGCCGCCGCGAGCTGATCGAGGGCGCCTACCGCGCCTTCCTGCAGCATGGCATCGGCGGCCTGACCACGGCCCGGATCTGCCAGGAAGCGGGCATGTCGCCGGGCATCCTGGCCTATTATTTCAAGAGCAAGGACGAGGTGCTGTTCTGGATGGTCCGCCACGCCAACCGCGTCATCATGGACGAGGTGGTGCGGGCGATGAAGGTCGCGGACAACAGCTGGGTCCGGCTGATGGCCATCGTCCATGGCAACTTCCCGGCCGCGTTGTTCGACCGCAACACGGCACGCGCCTGGGTCTCGTTCTATGCCGCCGCGGCGCAGGACCCGCAGCTGGAGCGGCTGCAGCGGCTGTTCCATCGCCGGCTGGCCTCGAACCTGTCCAGCTGCGTCGACTGCGTGCTGCAGGGGGGTGAACTGACCCGGTTCGTGCTCGGCATCGGCGTGCTGATCGACGGCGTCTGGCTGCGCAAGGCCGGGGCAGGGGTCGACATGACGGCCGCCGACGCCATCGCCCTGGTCGAACAGCACACGCGCTGCGTCC
>NZ_JBYRFX010000619.1:0-3617 GCF_057815775.1 Inquilinus sp. | reverse complement strand
GGCCCGGTGCGGCTGAAGGTGGTGATGCGGATCACCCGCTGCGCCGCGACCAACGTCAACCCGGCGACCGGCGAGCGCGACCTGAACATTCCCAAGGCGCTGATCACCGGCTTCGGCCACGCCGATTGCGGCGTGTTCGCCGAGGTGATCGAGAGCGGCCGGGTGGCCGAAGGCGATGCGGTGGTGGTTGGGGGCTGACCACTTCTTGATCCCGACGGGGGATCAGATCTGTTATAACTGGCGTGACAACTTCGGATGGAGGCTCTGCATGGTCGCGCTCAAGCTGCGAGCCATCGGCAATTCGATCGGGGCCGTCCTGCCCAAGGACGTGCTGAGCCGGCTGCATGTCCAGGAGGGCGATACTCTGTACCTGACAGAAGCGCCCGACGGGTATCGGCTGACTCCGTACGACCCGGAATTCGAGGCGCAGATGGATGCGGCTCGCAAGGTCATGAAGAAGCGACGCAACCTGCTGCGGGAACTGGCCAAATAGGGTGGATGCCCCACGCTGGATCGGCCGGGCCGTTGTGCTGGCCCTGCATGACGAGCAGTTGGCCGAGCACGGCGGTGCGGCCGGACTGCGCGACGCCGGCCTGCTCGACTCCGCGCTGGACCGGCCGAAAAACCTGCTCGCCTACGGCACACCCGATCTCGCGGCGCTGGCGGCCGCCTACGGCTTCGGGCTGATCCGCAACCATCCCTTCGTCGACGGCAACAAACGCGTGGCCTTCGTCGTCACGGAAACTTTCCTCGCCCTCGCCGGCCAGGAGATCGCCGCCGATGACGCCGAATGCTTGTCCGCGTGGCTGTCTCTGGCTGCCGGGGAAATGCCGGAGGACGAACTCGCTGCATGGCTGCGGCGACGCCTCCGGCCTATCACCGAATAATCTCCAAGCCTCCTCGAGACGGTCAGCGCACCGGTCCGGTGCCGGCGCCGGTGGTTTCGATCGCGGTCCCGATCTCGGTGAGATCCTCCGGCGTCAGCTCCAATGAGGCTGCGTCGAGCCAGCCATCGACCTGGGCCGGGCTGCGGGCGCCGACGATGGCGCCGGTCACCGCCGGCCAAGCCAGGGTCCAGGCCACCGCCACCGCCGCGACCGAGGTGCCGTGCCGCGCCGCCACCGGCTTCAGCGCTTCGGCCAGCGCCAGGTTGCGGGCCAGGCCGTCGCCGGTGAAGTGCGGCGAGCGTGAGCGCCAGTCGTCCTTCGGCAGTCCTGCCGCGCGTTCCGCCGTGAACGACCCGGTCAGCAGCCCCGACTGCATCGGGCTGTAGACGATGACCGCGGTGTCATGCGCCGCGCACCAGGGCAGTTCCGCCCCCGCCGCGTCGCGCCGGATCGCAGAGAACGGCGGCTGCAGCGAATCGACATGGCCGACCGCACCGGCCCGGGTCAGCAGTTCGACATTGTGGTTCGACAGGCCGACGGCCCGGACCTTGCCCTCGCGCTTGAGGTCCTGGAAGGTCTGCCAGTAGATCTCGACCGGGGTGCCGTCATCGACCGGCCAGTGCAGCTGGTACAGGTCGATCCGCTCGACCCCGAGCCGGCGCAGCGAGGCCTCGACCTCGCGCCGCAGGCTGGCCGGGGCGCCGGTGCGCTTCGACATCGCATTGCGGTCCGATTCGTCCCAGATCAGGCCGCCCTTGGTGAAGACATAGGGTCGCTTGTCCGCCGGAATCTCGCGCAGGGCACGGCCGACGATCTCTTCGGAATGGCCGAGGCCGTAGACCGCCGCGGTGTCGATCCAGTTGATGCCGACCTCCGCCGCATGGCGGATTGCCGCCACCGATTCGTCGTCGTCCTGGCTGCCCCAGGCCGAGGCCCAGCCGGCGCCGCCGATGGCCCAGGCGCCGAAGCCGACCCGGGTGGTCGCCATGTCGGTGGTGCCGAAGCGCCGGGTCGGCAGCATGGTGCCGCCCGCGGGGGTGATCTCGGTCATCGCTGGTCCTCCGTAATGTAGGACCTAGAATGGCGGCATCCGATTGAGCGTTCCAATTGAATGTTCAGATCACATTCAGCATGATCGGGGATCAATCGGACACAAGCGCCCTGGAATCGGAGCCGGATCATGGATCTGCGGCAGCTGGAGCATTTCCTGGCGGTAGCGGAGGAGCAGCATTTCACCCGCGCTGCCCGGCGGGTGAACATCGTCCAGTCCGGCCTGTCCGCCTCGATCCGGGCGCTGGAGGAGGAGTTGGGCGCGCCACTGTTCATCCGCAGCACCCGGAAGGTCGACCTGACCGCCGCCGGCCGCGTGCTGTTCGAGGAGGCGCGGCGAGTGCTGGCGGCGGCGCGCGGCGCCCGCGACGCGGTGGCCGCGGTGCAGGGCCTGGCCCGCGGCCGGCTGGCGATCGGCACCGCCCACAGCCTGTCGCCCTTCGTCGACCTGCCGGCCCTGCTGGCCCGGTTCCACGCCGCGCATCCCGGGGTCGAGATCCGGCTGTGCCAGGGCGGGTCCGCTGTGCTGACCGAAAAGCTGCGCGACGGGCGGCTGGACCTGGCCTTCGTGCCGATGCAGCCAGCGCCGCCGCCCGACATCCGCACCACCATGCTGGCCTGCGAGGAGCTGGTGGCGGCCTGCAGCCACGATCCCCGCTGGCCGGCCGCCGCGCCGTGCCGCTGGAGCGGCTGGGCCGCGAGACCTTCGTCGATTTCCAGACCGACTGGGGCACGCGCCAGCTGGTCGACCAGGCCTTCGCCCGGGTGCGGATGGAACGGCACACCGGCTTCGAGGTCAACGACCTGGCCACGGCGCTCGACCTCGTCGCCCTGGGTCTCGGCATCGCCCTGGTGCCGGAGGCGATCATCGCCGCCCACCCGGCCGACCCGCTGCGGCCGAAGCTGGCGGTGGCGACGCTGGCGCCGCCGGATATCTGCTGGGAGCTGGGCATCGCCCATGCCGAGCGTGGCGCCGCCGGGCTCGGGACCGGCCCGGCCAACCCCGCGGCGCGCGAATTCCTGGCGCTGATGGCCGAGGACGCCATCGCCGCTGCGGCGTGATGGTGGCCTCTCCTCTGGCCTGACCACCTTATTAAGCTGTCATGCCCGGACTTGATCCGGGCATCCAGAGTCTGTCGACAGCTTCTGGATTGCCGGGTCAAGCCCGGCAATGACAGAAAAAATCGGCCGTTAGCGCTTACGCCACCTGGACCAGCGGGCCGGACCATTCGGTGACGACGTCGGACAGAGCCGGGCGCGGCCGGTCTTCCATCGGCTCGGACGGGGTGCCGAGATAGAGGAAGCCCAGGATCTTGTCGGTCGCCGGGTTGTGGCCCAGCAGCTCGACCACCTGGGGGTGATAGGCCGGCCAGCCGGTGATCCAGCTGCCGCAGAAGCCCTGGGCATGGGCCGCCATCAGGATGTTCTGGCACAGCGCGCCGCCGGACAGAATCTGCTCCAGCTCGGGGATCTTGGCGCCGGGCGCCGACTTGTGGGTGACCACCAGCAGCAGCGGCGCCAGGGCCGGCTTCTGGCGCATCGCCTCGATCAGCGCCTCGGTGGCGTCGGCATTCTCGCGGGCGAAGATCTCGGCCAGCGCGTCGCCGATGCGGCGCTGCCCGTCCTTGCGCAGCACCTGGATGCGCCAGGGCGCCAGCTTGCCGTGATCCGGCACCCGGG
>NZ_JBYRFX010000618.1:0-4209 GCF_057815775.1 Inquilinus sp. | reverse complement strand
CAGTGGCGTTTCCTTGAACATGGCGATGAAGTAGTTGGCCAGGGCCGGGATCATCGGCGGGATCGCCTGCGGCAGGATGATGTGGCGCCAGCTCTGGCCGACCGTCAGGTTGCAGGCCTTCGCCGCCTCCCACTGGCCGCGCGGCGTGTTGTCGATGCCGGCGCGGTACACCTCCGCCGTGTAGGTGGCGTAGTGCAGGCCGAGGCCGATCACCCCGGCGGTCAGCGGCGAAAGGGTCAGGCCGACATCCGGCATCAGGTAGAACAGGAAGTAGAGCTGCACCAGCAGCGGCGTGCCGCGGATGAAATCGGCGACGAAGCCGGTGCCGCGCGCCAGCCAGCGGCGCGGCGACCGGCGCAGCAGCGCGAAGCCGAGGCCCAGCACCACCGCCAGGGCGTAACCCAGGATGGTGGCCAGGATGGTGATCTTGGCGCCCTGCAGCAGGGTCGGCAGGATCTCGACGACGAAGGCCCAGTCCCAATCCATGGCGTCAGCTCCGCACGCCGTCGAGGCCGCGCGCCAGGCGGCGTTCCAGCGCCCGCACGCCGGTCGAGATCAGCGTGGCGAGGATGAAGTAGATCACCAGGATGGTGAGGAAGGGAAAGGCGGTGCTGCCGGTCTGGGCCCGCACGATCTGGGCCTGGAAGGTCAGGTCGGCCAGCGAGATCAGCGACACCACGGCGGTGGCCTTCAGCAGTTCGATCGCGTTGTTGCCGAAGGTCGGCAGCATCAGCACGAAGGCCTGGGGCAGGATGACGTGGCGCAGGCTCTGGCGCCGGGTCAGGTTCAGCGCCACGCAGGCCTCGCGCTGCTCCCGGCCGATCGACTGCACCGCACCGCGCACCACCTCGGCGCCATAGGCCCCGACATTAAGGCCCAGCGCCAGCACGCCGGCCTGCAGCGGGATGAGCTCGACGCCGGCGAGCGGCAGCACGAAATAGACCCAGAATAGCTGCACGAAGATCGAGGTGCCGCGGAAGAACTCGATATAGATCGTGGCCAGCGACCGCAGGGCGAAGCTGGACGAGATGCGGCCCAGCCCGGCCAGGAAGGCGACGACCAGCGCCAGGGCGCAGCCGAGCACGGTCAGCTCGATCGTCACCCAGGCACCCTGCAGGATCAGCCCGAAATAGCCGGCCCAGTCGGTCATGCGGAGGCTCTTCCCTCAGCCCCTCAGTTCGGCCCGCCGCAGAGCTGGTCGCGGTTGGTCTCGATCGCGGCCTTGGCCGAGAAGCCGTATGGCTCGACAATCTTGGCGAATTCGCCGGACTGCTTCAGCGCCGCCAGTTCCTTGTCGAAGGCGTCGCGCAGCGCCGTGTCCTGCTTGCGGAAGGCGGCGCCGTCGCAATAGACCGGGGCGTTCTTCACCGGCCCGATCATCTCGATGTTCGGGTCCGCAGCCTTCTTCATCAGGTCCTGGATCGACAGGATCGGCAGCGAGTAGGCGTCGATGCGGCCATCCTGCAGCATCTTGATACCGCTCTGACCGTCGGGCACCACGATCACCCGCTCGCGCGGCACCCCGGCCTCCAACGCCAGCCGCTCCTCGGTGCCGCCGCCCGGTGCGCCGATCTTGGCATCGGCATTGGCCGCGATGTCGGCATAGCTCTGGAAGTTCAGCGGGTTGCCCTTCTTCACCGCGAAGGCCTCGCCGTCGCACAGGATCGGCTGGGAATAGGACACGGCGCGGCAGCGCTCCGGCTTCATGAACAGCCCGGCGGTGACGGCGTCGAAGCGGCGCGCCTGCAGCCCGGGGATCATGGCACCGTATTCCGAGATCGAGGCGACGACGTCGTCGATGCCCATGCGCTTGAACACGGCCCGGGCCACCTCCGGCCCGGCGCCGGAGACCTTGCCGTCCGCCGCCACCGCAGTGAAGGGCGGCTCATTGGCGATGGCGATGCGGGCGAAGCCTTGCTCCTTGAGATTGTCCAGCGTGTCGGCCGCAGCCGACTGGGCCAGGGCCACGGCCGAAACGGCGGCCAGGATCAGACTCGCGCAAAATGCTTTGTTCATTTTCTGCCTCTCCTGTTTTTTGAATGGCTCGGCCGAATCAGACCCGATGGCCGGCGGCGATGATCTTCTTGAGGAAGGTCTGGGTCCGCTCCTCGCGCGGATTGCGGAAGATCGCGTCCGGCGGCCCCTCCTCCACGATCCGGCCCTGGTCGAAGAACAGCACCCGGTCGGCGAAGTCGTGGGCGAAGCTCATCTCGTGCGTGACCAGCAGCATGGTCATGTCGGTCTCGGCGGCCAGGCGGCGCATGACGTTCAGCACCTCCTCCACCAGCTCGGGGTCGAGGGCCGAGGTCACCTCATCGAACAGCATGATCTTCGGCTGCAACGCCAGGGCGCGGGCGATGGCGACGCGCTGCTTCTGGCCGCCGGACAGCTGCGCCGGCATCGCCTTGGCCTTGCCGGCCATGCCGACCAGTTCCAGCAGCTCCATCGCCCGCGCCTCGGCCGCCTTGCGGTCGACGCCCGCGGTCAGCATCGGGGCCAGGGTGACGTTGTCCAGCACGCATTTGTGCGGGAACAGGTTGAACAGCTGGAACACCATGCCGATCTTGGCGCGCATCTTGTGCAGGTGGCGCTCATCGGCCGCCACCAGCCCGCCATTCCGTGGCATGTGGAACAACTGCTCGCCCTCGATGCGGATATGGCCGCCATTAATCGCCTCCAGCGTCATCAGGATGCGCAGGATGGTGGTCTTGCCGGAGCCGGACGGGCCGATCAGCGCCAGCTTCTCACCGGGCTTCACGGTGAAGGACAGGTCGTTCAGCACGGTCAGCGGGCCGAAGCGCTTGGTCACGCCTTCGACGCTGATGCATGGATCGGATGATGTCTGGTCTGGCAAGTCGCTCTCCCTGTTGCGGCGACGGCCTTGAATGGACGTCACGATGGGAGGGAGACAAAATCATGTCAAATGGAAAAACAAATCAGTACAATTTCCAGTTCGTGATGATTTGTTAGGCGAGGCCGTGCCTGTTTCTACATCGCCAGCAGCACCGGCTCCGGCTCGCCCTGCATCAGATTGACCACGATCTTGAGGCCGTCGCGCAGTTGCTCCGGCGTGGTCGAGCCGACGGAGATGCGCACCGCCGGCCGGGCCGGACGGCCGTCGATGGCGAAGGAGGCACCGGGCGCGATCGCCACGCCCTGCAGCCGGGCATGAGACACGAACTCCTCCTCCGACCGACCTTCCCCCAGGGGCAGCCAGACATGCAGCCCTTCCGGATGGGCCCGGTGCGGTATGCCGGCCAGCAGCTCGGCCGCGATCGCCTGGCGGCCGCGGATCGCCGTGTTCTGCCAGCGCACCAGCTCCGCTGCCGTGCCGGTCTCGACCCAGCGGGCGGCCAGTTCGGCGACCAGCCCGGTCGCCATCCAGCTGGTCACCAGACTGCGGTTGGCGACGGCCGGGCACAGCCGGTCTGGCACGACGAGATAGCCGGCGCGCAGCCCCGGCATCACGCATTTGGTGAAGGTGGTGACGTACAGCGTCCGCTCCGGCGCCAGGGCGGCCAGCGGCGGCAGGCGATCGGTCAGCAGCGGCGCCAGCACGTCATTCTCGATGATCTGCAGCCCGTGCCGTCGCGCCACCGCGACGATCTCTGCCCGCCGCGCCGCGCCCATCAGGCTGGCGGTGGCGTTGATCGGGTTCGGCATGACGAACAGGGCGCGGACATCGCCCTCGCGGCACGCCTCGTCCAGCGCATCCGGGATCACGCCCTCCTGGTCGATCGCCAGGCCCTGCAGCCGCAGGCCAAGATAGGCGGCCAGCGGCACCAGCGTGTGGTGGCCGACCGCCTCGGTCACCACGGTCGATCCCGGCGGCGCCGCGGCCATCAGGGCGATGGTCATGCCCGAAGTGGCGCCGTTGGTCAGGTGGATGGTGCCGGGCGTCGCCTCCACCCCGCAATGGTCGCGCAGCCAGTCCTGGCCCACCCGGCGATGGCGGGCGAACAGCATGTTCGGCCGGAAGGACAGCACGGCGGAGGACGGCAGCGTGTCGGCCAGGTCGTGCAGCGCCGCCCTCATCGCCTCGATATGCCGGGTCTCGCACACCACCGGCTTCAGGATCGACAGGTCGATCACCTCGCTCAGCCGCTCCGGAATGTAAGGCGGCGCCGGCTCGCGCTGCGGCGGCCGGATGAAGGTGCCGCGCCCGGTCTCGCCGGAGATCAGGCCGCGGCGGATCAGCTCCTCATAGGC
>NZ_JBYRFX010000617.1:0-10808 GCF_057815775.1 Inquilinus sp. | reverse complement strand
AGGACAATTCCCGCGGCGGCGACGGCGTGCGCAAGCAGCTGTTCACCATGGATCTGGTCTATCAGGAGATCCATGAGCTCGCCGCGATCTTCGATGTCAGCGACCGCGGCGACGCGCTGGTCGACCGGCTGAAGCAGCGCGAGGCCGCGGCCATCGCCGCGGTGGCCGGCGTTAAGGGCGGCAACATCCCGGTCGTGTTCTGGTTCTCCAGCAAGGATGTCCAGGGCGACGGGTTCATGGCCGGCAAGAACGGCGTGCCCGCCTACATCATGCAGACGCTCGGCGCCCGCAACATCATCAAGACGGAAGAGGAATGGCCGTCGGTGAGCTGGGAACAAGTCGCCGCCTCCGACCCCGCCATCATCGTGATCGCGGAGATGAGCCGCCGGCGCTACGCCGCCGACGACCCGGCGGTGAAGCTGAACTTCCTGGCGACCGACCCGGTGGTCAGCAAGCTGCCGGCGGTGCGGGACAAGCACTTCGTCATGATGGACGTCCAGGCCATGGAAGCATGGATCCGCGTGGTCGACGGCATCGAGGCGCTGGCGAACGGGATCAAGGCCTTCGGGCTGGCGGATTGACCCGCGACCCGGTCGTCGGTAGCGGGCGGGGCGTCTTCGTCCTGCTCGCGCTGCTGTCCCTGGCCGCGCTGGTCGTGGCCATCGGCGTAGCCGTGTCGATCGGCGAGATGGCGATTCCGCTGGGCACCACCTTCAAGGCGCTGGGCAACCGGCTGCTGGGCACCGGCTTCACCCTCAGCCCGATCCAGGAAGGCGTGATCTGGGATTACCGGCTTAGCCGCGCCGTCGTCGCCGCCTGCTGCGGTGCGGCCCTGTCCCTGTCGGGCGCGATCCTGCAGGCGCTGTTGCGCAACCCGCTGGCGGAACCCTATGTCCTCGGCATCTCTGCCGGCGCGTCAACCGGTGCGGTCGCGGTGATGATCGCGGGCTTCGGCGCCGGCGCCGTGTCGCTGTCCGGCGGTGCCTTCATCGGTGCGGTCCTGGCCTTTGCCCTGGTGTCGGTGCTGGCGGCCGGGGCAGGGGGCGGCACCGACCGCATCATCCTGGCCGGCGTCGCCGGGTCGCAGCTGTTCAACGCCCTGACCTCCTACATCGTCACCACCTCGGCGAATGCCGAACAGGCGCGCGGCGTGATGTTCTGGCTGCTCGGCAGCCTCGGCGGCGTGCGCTGGCCGGACGTGCACATCGCGGCGCCGGTCGCCGCCATCGGCTTCGTGATCTGCATCCTGCACGCCCGCGCGCTCGACGCCTTCACCTTCGGCTCCGACGCCGCCGCCTCGCTCGGCATCGCGGTCACAAGGGTGCGGCTGGTGCTGTTCGGCACCACCGCGGCGATGACGGCGACCATGGTCAGCATCGTCGGCTCCATCGGCTTCGTCGGGCTGGTGATCCCGCATGCGGCGCGCTTCGTGGTCGGGCCCGGCCATATCAGGCTGCTGCCGGCCTCGGCGCTGGTCGGTGCGGTGTTTATGGTGTTGGCCGACATCGTCTCGCGCATCATCATCCCGCAGCAGATCCTGCCGATCGGCGTGGTCACCGCCCTGTTCGGCGCGCCGGCCTTCGCCATCATCCTCACCCGCGCACGGCGGTCGTCGTGACCATCGCTGTGCGGGACGTGCGCTGGGCCGCCGGCGGCCGGATGATCGTCGACGGCATCACCCTCGATGCGGCGCCCGGCCGGATGCTTGGGCTGCTGGGGCCGAACGGCGCCGGCAAATCGACCCTGCTGCGCCTGGTCTGCCGCCTGCGGCGGGTGGCCAGCGGCGTCATCACGCTGGATGGCGGCGACATCGCCGGCCTGTCCCGCGCCGCCATCGCCCGCCGCGTCGCGCTGGTCGAACAGCAGGCGGCGACCGAGGCGCAGGTCACCGTGCTCGACGTCGTCCGGCTCGGCCGCACGCCGCATCGCGGGCCGCTGTCGCCCTGGACCGGCCGGGACGATGCGGCGGTGGAGGATGCGCTGGCCCGCACCGGGCTGGCCGGCCGCCGGACCCAGGCCTGGCACACCCTGTCGGGCGGCGAGCGGCAGCGGGCGCAGATCGCCCGCGCCCTGGCCCAGACCCCGACCGAACTGCTGCTGGACGAACCGACCAACCATCTCGACGTCCAGCATCAGCTGGAGATCCTGTCGCTGGTGCGCCGCCTGCCCGCGACCAGCATCGTGGCGCTTCACGACCTCAACCTCGCCGCGATGTTCTGTGACACGATCGCCTTGCTGCAGGACGGCCGGGTCGCCTGCGCCGGTATGCCGGAGGAGGTGCTGACCGAAGCCAGGATCGCCCAGGTCTTCGGCGTGCGCACCCATGTCGAACGCTCGCCCCATCACGGCCGGCCGCACATCCATTACCTGCCGGATTAGCGCTTCCGCCGCACTTTCGGTCCGGAAGACAGGGCAGGCCGGTTGTTACATCAGTATTGGGCTAAAATTCCTATATCCGACCATGTGGTGCCCCTTTCTCCTGGGAGGACTGGGACGTGGACGTGCCAGTGCTGCCAAATCTCCTGCTGTGACGAAATCCGCAAAGGTCTATGTCGGGCAGACAAGGATCAATGCTGATCGTCGTCTTTTTCTTGACCTTCGTTGATCGGGGCTGGACTGTTGCGGAATTGGCGCTATGAATTCCGGGAGAGTTTCAATGGAGAGATTTGATGAGCGTTGACGGTGCGGGAGTTTCGACGGTGGTGACGAAGGAAGAGGCGCGCAGGCTGACGGTACAGATTGTCGCGGCGCATGTTTCGCACAACAGCGTGGCGACCAGTGACCTGTCCGGCTTGATCGAGCAGGTCTACAAGGCCTTGAATGGACTGGGGCAACCTTCCGAGCCTGTGGCCGTGCGGCCGGAGCCGGCGGTGTCGGTGAAGAAGTCGGTCACGCCCGACTATCTCATCTGCCTTGAAGACGGCAAGAAACTGAAGATGCTGAAGCGGCATCTGCAGTCGGCCTACAACATGACCCCGGACGAGTATCGCGACCGCTGGGACCTGCCGGCCGACTATCCGATGGTGGCGCCGAACTACGCGAAGCAGCGCAGCGCGCTGGCGAAGACCATCGGGCTCGGCACCAAGTCCCGCGCGCCGGTCCCGGCGCCGGTGCCCGAGCCGGCAGCGCCGAAGGCCCGCCGCGGTCGCAAGCCGGCGGCGGCCTAAGTCCTGACGGTGGACCTGGCCGCCGGCCTTGCGCCGGTGGCCAGGTCCGTCACTGCACGTAGCTGATCGGCGGGCCGCCCGCCGGATTGGCCAGCACGCCCATCGGGATGCCGTAGATCGCCTGCAGCCGGTCGGGCCGCAGGATCGCCGCCGGCGTGCCGCGGGCGATCAGCCGCCCGGAATGCAGGGCGATGATGTCGTCGCAGAACCGGGCGGCCATGTTGACGTCGTGCAGCACGACGACGACGCCCAGGCCCTTGCTCTGGCTCAGCCGGTGTACCAGCGACAGCACCTCGATCTGATGCGCAACGTCCAGGGCCGAGATCGGCTCGTCCAGCAGCAGGCATTCCGCATCCTGCGCCACCAGCATCGCCAGCCAGGCCCGCTGCCGCTCACCGCCCGACAGGGTGTCGACAAGGCGGTCGGCGAAGGGGGCGATGTCGGTCAGCTCGATCGCCTCGGCCACCTTGGCGCGGTCGGCCGCGCCGAACCGGCCCAGCGCCCCGTGCCAGGGATAGCGGCCCAGGGCCACCAGCTCCTTCACCAGCAGCCCGGCGGCGGCCGGGGGCTGCTGCGGCAGATAGGCGACCTTGCGGGCGAAGGCGCGGTCGGCCCAGTCGCGCAAAGGCTTGCCCTCGAACCGGGCGGTGCCCGCGCTGGGCGGCTGCTGCCGCGCCAGGATCTTCAGCAGTGTCGACTTGCCCGAGCCGTTGTGCCCGATCAGGCCGGTGACCCGGCGCGGCGCCAAGGCGAGGTCGAGCGGCTGCAGCAGCTGCCGCCCTGGCACGGCGAAGGCGATCTGCGACAGCTCGAACATCGGCGGCTCGGCCTCCGCGCGGCTCATCGGCGTCTCGTCGGCGGCAGCAAGGGAAGCGCTGTGGTTCATGCCGGTCTCTGTCTCGGGCACGATGCGGGCGGACTGGGCCTGCCGCGGCCGATCGTGAGGATCCCTGCTCAATAGCGAAATTGAGAGTAATTCTCAATCGGCAATGGCGACTCGCCGCCGGCCGCTGCGTCCGATCAGACCTGCGAGCGGGGCGGCACGACATCCTCGGTCAGTTGGCGCATCACGGCATAGAGCGCGGCCTTGGCCTCGAAGCCGACGCCCGGGATGTCCGGCAGGCGGACATGGCCGTCCTCGACCGCGATGCCGTCGGCGAAGCCGCCAAAGGGCTGGAACACGTCCGGGTAGGATTCATTGCCGCCGAGATGCAACCCGGCAGCAATGTTCAGCGACATCTGGTGGCCGCCATGCGGCACGACGCGGCGGGACGACCAGCCCAGCCCGGCCATCACCTCCAGCGTACGCAGGTATTCGACCAGCCCGTAGGACAGGGCGCAGTCGAACTGCAGGAAGTCCCGGTCCGGCCGCATGCCGCCATGGCGCAGCAGGTTGCGCGCATCCTGGTGCGAGAACAGGTTCTCGCCCGTCGCCATCGGCCCGTCGTAATGCTCCGCCAGCGCCGCCTGCAGGGCGTAGTCCAGCGGGTCGCCCGCCTCCTCGTACCAGAACAGGCCGTAGGGCCGCAGCGCCTGGGCATAGGCGATGGCTGTGTCCAGGTCGAAACGGCCATTGGCGTCGACCGCCAAGTACCTGCCTTCGCCCACCACTTCCAGCACCGCCTCGATGCGGCGCAGATCCTCGGCCAGCGGCGCGCCGCCGATCTTCATCTTGACCACGCGGTAGCCGCGGTCGCGATAGCTGCGCATCTCGTCCTGCAGCTTGGCGTGATCCTTGCCCGGATAGTAATAGCCGCCGGCGGCATAGACCCAGACACGGTCGTCGGCCACGCCGCCGCGGTAGCGGTCGGCCAGCAGCCGGTACAGCGGCTGGCCCGCGATCTTCGCCACCGCATCCCACACCGCCATGTCGATGGTGCCGACCGCGACCGACCGTTCGCCATGGCCGCCCGGCTTCTCGTTTGTCATCAGGGTGCGCCAGATCGCGAAGGGATCCAGGTTGCCCTGGGCTTCGTCGACCAGCGTCTCCGGCGCCGCCTCCAGCAGCCGGGGCAGGAAGCGGTCGCGCATCAGCGCGCCCTGACCGTAGCGGCCATTGGAGTTGAAGCCGTAGCCGATCACCGGGCGGCCGTCGCGGATCACGTCGGTGACCACGGCGACGACCGAGCAGGTCATCTTGGAGAAATCGATATAGGCGTTGGCGATGGGCGAGGCGATCGAGACCGTCTTCTCGCGGATATCGGTGATGCGCATCGCAAGCTCCGTGGGGCGGCCCGGCTTCAGCCGTTGACGATGAAGTGCAGCGGATCGGGCTCGGCCAGGCAGGCGGCCACCGGCTGCCGGTCCGGTGCATCCAGGAACTGGCCGACCAGGCCTTCGGCGCAGCGGTCGCTGCCGATCAGCCCGTGGCCCTGGTCCGGCCGTTCGATCAGGAAGCCGTTGGGCAGATGGGCGGCTGCGGCCCGCGCCCAGGTCGCTGGGGTGACCGGGTCGAGGCCACCGACCAGCAGCAGCGCCGGCAGGTCGCTGTCGACCGGCTGGCTGCCGATGTCGTCGGGCCGGCCCGCGGGCCAGGCCGGGCAGGTCGACCCGGGGGCGGTGCGGGCGTCGCCGGCGTCGGCCGCCAGGCATTCGGCCAGGTCGTAGGCGCCGTTGGCGAGGGTCGGGTCCAGCTGGCTGTCCAGCCACTGCTTGGCCGCATCCTCATAGGCATCGTCGCGGTCGGCATCGATGCCGGCGATCAGGGCCGGCAGTGCCGCGGCGTCGTCGCGGGAATAGAGGTCGTTGAACACCACCTCCGCCAGCAGCCCGCCGGTGAACATCAGCGCCGCCTCGCCGCCGCCGTCGGACCGGTCGACCGTGACCGTGGGCGGCTCGTCGTCCAGCTTCTCCAGCAGCACACGGTAACGGCCGGCCAGGTCGGGATAGGCGGCGGCGCAGGCGGTGTCGGCGGCGCAGTCGGCAAAGACGCGCTGCAGCGACCGGTCGCCGTCCGGGTCGTTCTCCTCCGAGGAGGTGTAGAGGTTGGTGCCGGGCGGGTAGACCCCGTCCAGGATCATGGCGGCGATCCCCTCGGGATGGCGGCGGACGGTCTCGAGCGCCAGCCGGGTGCCGTAGGACGACCCGTACAGCACCCATTTGTCGATGCCCAAGGCCAGCCGCAGGTCGGCGATGTCCTGGGTGCTGTCGTCGGTGGTGTAGTGGCTCAGATCATGTCCGTCGGCTTCCCAGCGGGTGCGGCAGGTGCCGGCCGCGGACACCGCCTCCAGCGCCGTGCCGCCATCGCCATCCGGGCCGTTGGCGCGGATCTGCGCCTCCACCATCTCGGGGCAGGTCAGGTTCGGCACCGACTTGCCCATGCCGCGCTGGTCGTACAGCACCAGCTTGCGCTTCTGCAGCCAGTCGTTGCGGGCGATCAGGTCCCACCAGCGGCCGATGCCGTCAGGATCCAGGCCGGCGGCGCCGCCGGGGCCGCCTTCGAGATACAGGATCGGCGGCGCGTCGCCGAGCTGGTCGGGCGTCGACAGGATGGCGACCGCCAGGGTGACGGACGCGCCGTCCGGCCGGTCGCGGTTCTCCGGCACGGTCACGGTGCCGCAGCTTGCCGCCCTGCCGTCCGGCACCTTGAATTCGCAGGCGGTCGGACGGAATTCCGCCGCGGCGGCCAGGGCCGGCGTGCCGCCGGCCAGGGACAGCGCCACGATCAGGATCAGGGAACGGGTAATCATCGCCATGAAGGGTGGGGGCATTCAGGGCGGGACATGGTCCGGAACAAGCTAAAGCAAGGGAGCGCGGCGGCGCCATGCGGCAAGAGAGTCCGCCGTCGCCCGGCCTTCCTGCCGGCCGATTGCGGCGGGGATGCGGCCGATGGCTATTCAGCGGCCAGCAGCGGCATGGGCGACGATCTCCTTCAGCTCCGGCACGCAGGAGCCGCAATTGGTGCCGGCGCCCAGCAGCGCGCCCAGCTCCTTCACCCCGATCCCGGCACCGTCACGCAGCGTGCGCAGGATGCGCTCCAGCCCGACGCCGAGGCAGGCGCAGACGATGCGGCCCTCGGCCGGGGCGCCCGCCGGGGCGCGGCCCGACAGCAGCGCCCGGCGATCGGCCTCCTCCAGTTGAGGCGCTTCCGCCGTGAAGCGGGCCAGCAGCCATTCCGGGTCGGGCAGCTTGCCGGGCGGGGCGACGAACAGGCATTCGGCCAGGCCGCCGGCGTCGACGGTCGCCAGGCGGAACAGGCCACGCCTGGCATCGGCGAATTCGATCACCTGCCGGTCTTTCGCCGGCGTCAGCAGCGACCGGCCCAGGATGATGCCGTCGGCCGGCGGCTCAGGCCCGGCCAGGGTGTAGATCTGGCAGCCGGCGGCGGCCCGCCGGGTCCAGTACACCAGACCGGTCGGCCGCTGGCGGCGGCGGGAGATCAGGAACCCTTCCCAGCCCAGCGCGATCCGCTGCAGCGCGACCGGCGTGTGCTTGAGTTCCGGCTGGCCCGAGATCGGGTCGACGGCGGGGCTGGCCAGCTTGCCGGCGACGCAATCGGCGGTGAAGCGGTCGTTCCAATGCATCGCCAGGAAGGCCTGGCCGGGCGGCTGGTCGGGCGTGACGCGCACCCGTGCCACCGCCCGGCCCCAGCCGCTCTGCAGCCGGGCCAGGTCGCCCTCGGCCAGGCCGTGGCGGCGGGCGTCGTCGGGGTGCAGCTCGACCGCCGGCTCCGGGCTGTTGGCGGCCAGGCGCGGCACCGCGCCGGTGCGGGTCATGGTGTGCCACTGGTCGCGCAGCCGGCCGGTGTTCAGCAGCATCGGCCGGTCGCGGTCCGGCCGATGGGCCGGCAGCCGGTGCCGCACCGCGACGAAGCGGGCCCGGCCATCCGGCGTCGGAAAGCGGCCATCGGCGAACAGCCGGGCCGTGCCCAGCCGCCGGCCCTCAGGCGCCGGCCATTGCACCGGCTCCAGCGCGTCGTACCGGGCCTGGTCCAGGCCCGACAGGGCGCCGAGGTCGAACAGCCGCTCGCCACCGTTCTCGAAGGCGGACAGGGCGGCGTGTTCGCGGAAGATCGCTGCCGGATCCTCATAGGGGAAGGCTTCGGCGAAGCCCATGCGGCGGGCCAGCTGCGTGACGATCCACCAATCCGGCCGGGCCTGGCCGGGCAGGGGGCGGAAGGCGCGCTGGCGCGAGATCCGGCGCTCGGAATTGGTCACCGTGCCGTCCTTCTCGCCCCAGCTGGCGGCGGGCAGCAGCACATCGGCCAGCCGGGCGGTGTCGGTCTCGGCGGTGACGTCGGAGACGACAACCAGGTTGCAGTTGCGCAGCCCGCGGCGCAGCCGTTCGGCGTCGGGCGCGCTGACCGCGGGGTTGGTCGCCATGATCCACAGCGCCTTGATCCGGCCGTCCGACACGGCCTCGAACAGGTCGACCGCCTTCAGGCCGGGCGTTTCGGTCAGGCGCGGTGCTTGCCAGAACCGGCGCACCCGGTCGCGTGACGCCGGATCCTCGATCATCATATGGGCCGCGAGCTGGTTGGCCAGGCCGCCGACCTCGCGCCCGCCCATGGCGTTGGGCTGGCCTGTGACCGAGAAGGGACCGGCGCCCGGCCGGCCGATCCGCCCGGTGGCGAGGTGGCAGTTGACGATGGCGTTGACCTTGTCGGTGCCTTGGGTCGACTGGTTCACGCCCTGGGAATAGATCGTCAGCGTCGCCGGGGTGTCGGCGAACCAGCTGTAGAAGCGCCGCACCGCCTCCTCCGGCAGGCCACAACCCGCAGCGACCGCGGCGATGTCGGGCGCGTCATCGGCCGCGGCGGTTGCCGCCTGCTCGAAGCCGGCGGCATGGGCGGCGATCCAGCCGCGGTCCAGCGCGCCCGTCCGCACCAGATGGGCCAGCAACCCGTTGAACAGCAGCACATCCGTGCCGGGGGCGATGGCCAGGTGCAGATCGGCCTCGTCGCAAGTCGCGGTCCGGCGCGGGTCGATCACCACGATGCGGGTGCCGCGGTTCTCGCGTGCCGCCAGCAGCCTTCGATGCAGGATCGGGTGGCACCAGGCGGCGTTGGACCCGACATAGATGGCGAGGTCGGCCTGCTCCCAATCCTCGTAGCAGCCCGGCACCAGATCCTCGCCGAAGGCGCGGCGATGCCCGGCGACCGAGGAGGCCATGCAGAGGCGGGAGTTGGTGTCGATGTTGCCGGAGCCGATGAAGCCCTTCATCAGCTTGTTGGCGACGTAGTAATCCTCGGTCAGCAACTGGCCGGAGACATAGAAGGCGACCGCATCCGGCCCATGCTGTTCGATGGTGTCGGCGAAGCCGCGGGCGACATGATCCAGTGCCTCGTCCCAGCCTGTCGCCCGGCCGCCGATCATCGGGTCGAGCAGCCTTCCGTCCAGCCCCAGCGTCTCGCCCAGCGCCCCGCCCTTGGAACACAGTCGGCCGAAATTCGCGGGATGGATGGCATCGCCCGCCACCCGCCCGTCCGGCGTCGCGGCGACGCCGCAGCCGACGCCGCAATAGGGGCAGGTGGTGCGGGTCTCAGCCATTCGCGGCGAGACGCGGAGCAGGCAGGCCCAGCCGGACTCGGCCGCCGGCCAGATCGACCGCGATGCGATGGGCGCAGCCATCGTCCGGGCCTTCGACTGCGCCGGTTTCCAGGCTGATAACCCAGGCGTGCAGCGGGCAGGTGACGCTGGCGCCATGCACGATGCCCTGCGACAGCGGCCCGCCCTTGTGCGGGCAGCGGTCGTAAAGGGCGAAGACCCTGTCATCGGCAGTGCGGAACAGGGCGATGTCGCCCTCCGGGCTCTTCACCACCCGGGCCCCCATCGGCGGGATGTCCTCGATCCCGCCGATATCGATCCACAGCTGCATCATCATCCCACCTCGGCCAGGGAGCGGAATTCGTGTGCGTCGGCGCCGGCGGCGCGTTCGGCCCAGGGGTCGGTCTGCGCGAAGGACTGGGAGTGCAGGAAGCGGGCATGCAGCCGCTTGCGCGACTCCACATCCTCGACCACCCGGCGCTTGATGTGGTCGAGGCCGACCCGTTCGATCCAGGGCGCCGTGCGCTCGAGGTAGTGCGACTCCTCGCGGTGCAACTGCATGAAGGCGCCGCAGTACTCCAGCACCTCGGCCTCCGTCTCGACCTTGCACAGGAAATCTGTGCCACGCAGCTTGATGCCGCCATTGCCGCCGACCTGCAGCTCCCAGCCGCTGTCGACCGCGATTACGCCGAAATCCTTGATCGTCGCCTCGGCGCAGTTCCGCGGGCAGCCGGACACCGCCATCTTGAACTTGTGCGGGGTCCAGCTGCCCCAGCTCATCCGCTCCAATGCGATGCCCATGGCGGTCGAATCCTGGGTGCCGAAGCGGCACCATTCCGATCCGACGCAGGTCTTCACCGTGCGCAGCGCCTTGCCATAGGCGTGGCCGGAGACCATGCCGGCGGCGTTCAGGTCGCGCCACACCTCCGGCAACTGCTCCTTCTTCACCCCCAGCAGATCGATGCGCTGGCCGCCGGTCACCTTCACACTCGGGATCTGGTAGCGGTCGACCACGTCGGCGATGGCGCGCAGCTCCTTGGCGCTGGTGACGCCGCCCCACATCCGCGGCACCACGGAATAGGTGCCGTCCTTCTGGATGTTGGCGTGGGCGCGTTCGTTGATGAAGCGCGACTGCTGGTCGTCGTGGTATTCGCCC